>JAFPED010000047.1 GCA_017423565.1 Prevotella sp.
CACTATACAGTTTCATGGGGTCAAAGTTACGAAAGAATTTTTAATCTTGCAAATTCTCCCTTCGTTTTTTACTTGGGTATGACGAAATATCCACTGCCTGTTTCATCATCAGACATATAAGAAAAGTGAAAAAACAAGACGTAAATGACCTTAACACGAAAAAAATGTCTATATTTGCAAACTCAACGATACAATAAAAGAAATTGTTTGCGCATATGAAAACTACATTACTATACCTGATAATGTTAGTGATGCTGACAGGCTGTAACCTGCTGAAGAAGGGAAACCCAGCCGGCGACATGCTGCAAAAGGCTCGAACAGAGTATGAGTCAGGACGTTACGATGAAGCGCTAAACACCATAGAGCAGCTACGCCACGAATATCCTGAAGCCATAGAGGAAAGGCGTGAGGCCCTGAAACTATTTCAGGAAGCATCTCTGAAACAGGCACAAGAGGACTTGGCACGTACGGACACTCTGCTGGAGTCGGCAAAGAAGCGCTACGACATGCTGCAACATGAGCTATTGACAGGTCAATGGCTGAAAGGTGACATACAGAAGAAACAGCAGGAGATGACAGAGGCACGGCGTTTACGTGACTCGCTCCAAGTACGTTTTGACACGCAGTGTGCCAAGATACGCTACATCCACCGAAAGCAGAAAGAAGAGTAATCTTTTGGTTAATTCAATAGAAATACTTAATTTTGCACCCGAAAATGGATAAGTTTGAACAAACAAACGTTGAATTTGAACAGGCTGTAGCCGAGTGTAGAGCGCTGTTTCAGAAGAAACTGCACGACTATGGTGCGTCGTGGCGAATACTACGTCCGACAGCACTGACCGACCAGCTATTTATCAAAGCCAAACGCATACGTTCGCTGGAAATCAAGCAGGAGTCGCTGGTGGGCGAAGGCATACGTCCTGAGTTCATCGCACTTATAAACTATGGTATCGTAGGACTGATACAGCTAAGCCGTGGATTCAGCGACACGGTAGATGTCAGCAACGACGAAGCCATGGTGCTTTACGACAAATATGCCCACGAGGCACTGGAACTGATGAAGCGTAAGAACCACGACTACGACGAGGCGTGGCGCAGCATGCGTGTAAGCAGCTACACAGACCTCATACTGACAAAAATCCAGCGCATCAAGGAGATAGAAGACTTACAGGGACAGACGCTCGTGAGCGAAGGCATAGATGCCAACTACATGGACATCATTAATTATGCCGTCTTTGGGCTCATCAAGCTGAAGGTAGAGAAATAAGCAATGAGGAAAGTTCTCGTAAACAGCTGTCGTCTGGTGTTGGCAGTGACGTTCATCCTCTCAGGATTCGTCAAGGCTGTCGATCCCTTAGGCACTCAGTATAAGCTGAACGACTATCTGGAAGCCATGCACCTGGATGCAATGGTGCCAGACCTTGCCACACTTGCAGGTTCGGTGCTGTTGGCAGCCATGGAGTTCTGCCTGGGAGTGTTCCTCCTATTTGCCATACACCGTAGGTTAGTGTCGCGCCTGCTGGTGCTCGTGATGGGCATTATGACGGCACTGACTGTGTGGATTTACATTGCCGACCCTGTGAGCGACTGTGGGTGCTTCGGCGATGCTATAGTGTTGACCAACGGCCAGACACTGCTGAAGAACATCATATTGCTGGCAGCTGCCATTGTGGTGGCACTATGGCCACTCGACATGATGAGGTTCATCTCAAAGACCAATCAGTGGATAGTCATCAACTACACGGCAGTGTTCATTCTCATCATCGAGGGCTATGCCTTGTATGACCTGCCACAGTTCGACTTCCGCCCTTATCACGTGGGAGCGAACATCATGAAAGGAATGGAGATTCCTGAGGGTGCTGAGCAGCCTGAGTTTGAAACGACGTTCATCATGGAGAAGAATGGTGAGAGGCGTGAGTTTGGACTTGACAACTACCCAGACTCTACGTGGACATACATTGACACGAAAACCATACAGACCAAGCAAGGCTATGTGCCTCCTATCCATGACTTCAGCATGACCTCACTCGACGGCGAGGACCTGACAGAAGAAATACTGACCAACCAGGGGTACACCTTCCTGCTCGTTTCACCACATCTGGAAGATGCCGACGACTCACAGCTCGACCTCATCAACCAGGTGTATGAATATGCCGAAGACAACGGATACCCGTTCTACTGCCTGACGGCAAGCGGCGAGCAAGGCATCAACCGCTGGCGTGACATCACAGGGGCTGAATATCCTTATTGCCTCACAGACGAGACCACGCTGAAAACTGTCATACGCAGCAACCCTGGCATGCTTCTGCTGAAGGACGGCACCATCATCCGCAAGTGGAGCCACAACCGACTGCCAGACGAATATGCACTGGACAAACCACTGGAGCAGTCAGAACTGGGCCAGATGCCAGAAGACTCCGTTCCGAAGAAGATCATTACCATATTATTATGGTATGTGCTTCCACTGCTGATGCTCACCATTGCCGACCGTCTGTGGGCATGGAGTCGAAGGACGAAGAATAATGATAAGTCAAACAACGTACATAACATATTAAAACGTAAAAACATGAGAAAGAAAATTGTTGCAGGCAACTGGAAAATGAACATGAACCTGCAAGACGGTATCGCTCTGGCAAAGGAGCTGAACGAGACACTCAAGGCTGAAAAGCCCAATTGCGGTGTGGTCATCTGCACACCATTCATCCACCTGGCAAGTATTGCACAGTTCCTCGACCAGGACATCATCGGACTGGGTGCAGAGAACTGCGCCGATAAGGAAAAAGGTGCCTTCACTGGTGAGGTAAGTGCTGAAATGGTGAAGTCGACTGGTGCACAGTATGTCATACTGGGTCACAGCGAGCGTCGCGAGTACTACAAGGAGACTCCAGAGATACTGAAGGAGAAGGTGCTGCTGGCACAGAAGAACGACCTGAAAGTTATCTTCTGCATCGGCGAGAGCCTGGAAGAGCGTGAAGCAGGCAAGCAGAACGAGGTAGTAAAGGCAGAGCTCGAGGGTTCTGTATTCAATCTCCCTGAAGAAGACTTCCGTAAGATTGTCATCGCCTATGAGCCAATTTGGGCCATTGGTACTGGCAAGACCGCTACAGCCGAGCAGGCAGAAGAGATTCATGCCTACATCCGTAGCATCATTGCAGAGAAGTATGGTCAGGCAGTAGCCGACGACACTACCATCCTGTATGGTGGCTCATGCAAGGCATCAAACGCACCTGAGCTGTTTGCCAAGCCTGACATCGACGGTGGACTCATTGGTGGTGCCAGCCTGAAAGCTGCAGACTTCAAGGGAATCATCGACGCTTGGAAATAAGAAGCAGCAATCTGTAAATAACAAACAATAATGACAAATGACAATTGGTAAGAAGACTATGCATGAGAAAAAAAGTATTCTGAGTAAGAGAAAATGGTGGATGGTAAGTTTATCATTTGTCATTTGTCATTTTTCAATGAGCACTACCAGTGCACAAACTTTCCTCGACAGAATACAAAAGCCCGTCGAAGGACAAGGAAAAATTACCATACACCAGGATTCGAGCATTAACGAACTGGTAATCAACCCACAAAGCACGGTAAAGCCCGAGGACCGAAGACCCAACGGCAACAGCCACCCCACCCCTGCCAGAACGCCACAAGCTACGGCACCACGTGACACCACAACGACAACATCAACGCCTGCCACCACGACGCCACCACAGGCATCGCCACGCAACAGGCGTGTGGTCAACGGATTTCGCATACAGGCTTACGCAGGAGGCAACAGCCGCGAAGACAGAAAGAGAGCAGAGCGCACTGCCAACAGCATACGTACACAATTCCCCAACGTTGCCGTTTCTGCCCACTTCTACCCTCCGCGATGGATATGCTATGTTGGCAATTACCGTACTCGTGACGAAGCAGAACATATGCTCCGTACACTGAAACATGCAGGATATAGCCAAGCACTGATTGTTAAAGCGAAGGTTATTGTACACTAAACCCCACAAAAAACAAGACATCATGAAATTAGAAGCTGATGCACAACTGACAGACAACCTCTCCACCCGCGAAGGACTGGACGAACTGGCACTACACTACCAAGACATCCTTCGACTACTGGGAGAAGACCCCACACGTGAAGGACTGCTGAAGACACCCATGCGAGTAGCCAAAGCCATGCAAGTACTGACACGCGGCTATGACATGGATGCACATAAAGTACTGACTGACGCGCTGTTTAAGGAAGACTATTCACAAATGGTCATTGTCAAGGACATCGCCTTCTTCTCATTATGCGAACACCACATGCTGCCCTTCTACGGAAAGGTGCATGTGGCCTATATTCCCAACGGATATATCACTGGCCTGAGCAAGATAGCACGCGTGGTTGACATTTTCTCGCACCGGCTACAAGTACAGGAACGCATGACACTCCAGATTAAGGAATGTATCCAACAGACACTCCACCCTCTCGGCGTGATGGTTGTCGTTGAAGCACGACACATGTGCATGCAGATGAGAGGTGTAGAGAAACAAAACTCCATTACTACGACAAGTGACTTTAGCGGTGCCTTCAACCAGGCTAAAACACGACAGGAATTCATGAATCTGATACACAATAAATCCTAAAATTACATCATTATGAACCAACCAGACAGAGGAACTTACAAAAGCAAAGGAAACGTAGGACAAATGTTCTACAACAGTTGTTTAGGAAAATTTATCATTGCACTTGCCGTTCTCGGCCTATTATGCATTGCGGCATTCTTAACCGTACCGTCTGAAGAGAAAATGAGACTCGAGATATCCGACGACATTCGACAGTGCATACAAGACAACGACAGTATTCAGGGCGATCAGCTCGACGATGCAGTAGGCAACATGGCACGTTTCTTTACCAGGGCAGACACCACAGCCAACGACAAAGAACTCATGGATGCCTTCCATAAATACAACAAACTGGAAATATACCGACACTCGCTATTTGCAACAGCCTACGTCCATAACAATTTCCGCCCTGAGGGCACACGCGTAGGCATTGGCATTCTGGGTATGGTATTCCCAACCGTCAATTTCAATGACTTCCTGCTACGTGTTGCTCCTATACACCGTGATTATGGGGATGGTGTCATTCGAAGCACCATCAATTATGGCAGCGACTATATGGGTGAAGATCCAAACATTACACCCTATAAGGGTCCGGCAGAATAGCATAAAGGAAAGAAAAATGCAAATAAATTTGGTAATTTCAAAAAATCGTAGTACCTTTGCAGCCGATTTCTGAAGAAATCACCAAAAACAGGTCGATCCGCTAGCTCAGTTGGTAGAGCACAACACTTTTAATGTTGGGGTCTTGGGTTCGAGCCCCAAGCGGATCACTTCAACGAGGATGCGACAGCATCCTCGTCTTTGTTTTCCGTTGGCGCATCTCACCCAAGGGTGTTACATGTTACACATGTTACACTTTATAGTAAGAGAGGGACTAATAGACGTGCAATTTTTCTGCAAAACCCTTCGCTGTTTCAAGAAAAATGATTACCTTTGCAAATTATAATAGTTATAAAATAACAAGGACAATGAAATACGCATTAGTAACGGGAGCCTCACGTGGAATTGGAAAGGCAATAGCCCTCCGTCTGGCACAGGCAGGCTTTCCTGTCATACTGAATTACCTGAGCAATCATGACGCTGCACAACAGGTGGCAGAAGAAATCAGACAAAACGGCGGAACAGCAGAGCTGCTGCCGTTCGACACATCGGACGGACAGGCCATAGAACAGGCTCTGAGCAGCTGGGAGGCTGCCCATCCCAACGACTTCATCTACGTACTGGTCAACAATGCCGGTATCCGACGTGACAACGTACTGTTCATGATGTCGGAAGATGAATGGAAAAGCGTGCTGGACACTTCGCTGAACGGCTTTTTCTACATCACTCGCCAACTGCTGAAACACATGATGCCCAGGAAACATGGTGGAAGAATCATCAATATTGCCTCGCTCTCAGGCGTAAAAGGCATGGCTGGACAAACAAACTACAGTGCTGCAAAGGCTGCATTGATAGGTGCGACGAAGGCTCTGGCACTTGAAGTGGCTCCAAGAAGTGTTACGGTAAACGCAGTAGCGCCAGGTTTCATCGAGACCGACATGACGAAGGACCTGCCTCAGGACGATTTAAAGAAGCTTGTGCCATGCGGTCGTTTCGGCAAACCTGAAGAGGTAGCAGCCCTGGTAGGGTTCCTGGCCTCAGAAGAGGCAGCATACATTACTGGTGAGGTAATCAACATTAATGGAGGATTGCACACTTAAGATTAAGAACAAAAACTAAGAATTACCATTGAGAAGAGTTGTTATCACCGGCATGGGAATATGGTCGTGCCTGGGAACTGATATTGAAGCGGTAAAAGAATCGCTATACAACGGGAAATCAGGCATCGGACTGCAACCCGAGCGATTGGAATATGGCTATCGGTCTGGGCTGACAGGCATCGTGGAGAGCCCAGTCATCACAAAGCAGATGGTGGACCGCCATACGCGTACAGGCATGTCGGAAGAGGCACAATATGCCTATATGGCCAGTCGTCAGGCATTTGCCGACGCACAGATGGACGAGGCTTACTTAAAGACCCACGAGGTAGGTTGCATCTTCGGCAACGACTCGTCTGCTAAACCTGTTATCGAGGCATCGAAAATCATGGACGAGAAGCACGACTCAGCAATGCTGGGCTATGGTTTCATCTTCCAAGCAATGAACTCGACAGTCAACATGAACCTGAGTACGATATTCCACCTGCGTGGTGCGAATTTCACAGTGAGTGCAGCCTGTGCCAGTGGCAGTCACTCCATAGGCCTGGCCTATATGCTTATCCGACAAGGTCTGCAGGACATCGTACTGTGTGGAGGTGCCCAGGAGACGAATTACTACTCTATGGCATCGTTTGATGCTTTAGGAGCATTCTCTGTGCGCATGGACGAGCCGACAAAAGCAAGCCGTCCCTTCGACCGTGACCGCGACGGACTGATACCCAGCGGTGGTGCTGCTGCATTAATACTGGAAGACTACGACCATGCCCTGGCACGTGGAGCCCACATTCTGGCCGAAGTGACTGGTTATGGATTCTCCAGTAATGGTGGTGGCATATCGGAACCAAGTGACGAGGGAAGTGTGATTGCTATGACAAGGGCACTTCAGGATGCCGGCATCAGCGTAGATGACATTGACTACATCAATGCCCACGCCACTTCGACACACCAAGGCGACATGTACGAGGCCATTGCGCTTAACCGAATGTTCAACGGGAAACGAGCGCTCATCAGCAGCACCAAGTCGATGACTGGCCATGAGTGCTGGATGGCAGGTGCCTCGGAAATCGTCTATAGCCTCATCATGATGCAGAATAACTTCGTAGCGCCGAACATCAATCTGGAAAATCCTGACGAGTACTCTGAGAAGCTGAATCTGACGGCAAAGACTGTGGACATGGAGGTGAACACGGTGCTGAGCAACTCGTTTGGCTTTGGTGGCACGAACAGTGCACTGGTGATACGTAAAATAAGTGAGAAGTAAAAAGCCCATGAACCTATCTGCTGCATTAGAGAAGAAACTAACAGAAGAACAACTGTCGGCACGCGAGGCACAGCACATGGCTGAGTTTATTGCATGGGGGCCGGTAGTATTTCAAGTGTCACGACTAATGGTCAAGTTTGGTATTCTCGACCTCATTCGTGACTCCAAAGACGGTATGACCCGCGAGGAGTTGTGCCAGCAGACAGGCTTGAGCGACTATGCCATGAAGTGTCTGACGGAGGCATCGCTTTGTATCGGCACGCTACTCGTTGACGTGAATACCAACCGATTCACATTGTCAAAAACGGGATGGTTTCTGCTGAACGACCCTGCTACTCGCGTCAATATAGACTTCAACCATGACGTGAACTACGAGGGAATGTTTCACTTGGAAGAGGCATTAAAGAACGGATGCCCAGAAGGTCTGAAACATTTTGGCAACTGGACAACCATCTACGAAGGTCTGTCAAGCCTGCCAGAAGAGGCACAGAAGAGCTGGTTTGCCTTCGACCACTTTTATAGTGACACCTCGTTTCCAGAAGCCCTTCGCATAGTATTCGACACTCACCACGTTCGTACGCTGTACGATGTAGGAGGCAATACCGGCAAATGGGCCTTACAGTGTGTCGGCTACGACAACGACGTGAAAGTGACCATACTGGACTTGCCACAACAGATTGCACTGATGGAGCAAAATATTGCCGGCAAGCCTGGGGCAGAACGCATTAGCGGCTATGGCATCAACCTGCTCAACAAGCAGATGGCATTTCCACCATTAAAAGATGGACTTGATGCCATTTGGATGAGTCAGTTCCTCGACTGTTTCAGCATGGACGAGATGACCGACATTCTGAAACGAGCGAAAGACGTGATGACCGACCACACACGATTATTCATCATGGAGACACTTTGGGACCGTCAACGATTCCACACTGCTGCATTCTGCCTGACAATGACCAGCTTGTACTTTACGGCTATGGCAAACGGCAATTCAAAGATGTACAACACTGAAGACCTGGAGCACTGCATCACAACAGCAGGTCTGGAGATAGAACACATTTACGACCATCTGGGTCAGGGACACTCTATCCTACTCTGTAGAAAACAAAAGAAGAATACCTAAATATTAAAAACAAAATGACACGAGAAGAAATTGAAGAAAAGGTAAGAGCCTTTCTAATTGACGACCTCGAGATTGATGAAGAGAAAATAACAGACGAAGCAAAGCTGAAAGAAGACTTGGGCATAGACAGTCTGGACTTCGTAGATATCGTGGTGATAGTAGAAAAGAACTTCGGCTTCAAGATCAAGCCGGAGGAGATGACGGGTGTTACTACGCTGCACCAGTTCTGTGATTACATAGAAAGTAAAATAGGCTAAGCAAGGGGCATGCCAGAAGAGAAACAGTGGGAAGGAACGACCTTCGGTAACAGTCTGATGCATCGTTGGCTCATCAGCGTGCTACGATGGACAGACGTCAGGTTTATTTATCTGTTTGCCTACGTGTTTGTTATTCCCTTCTGCGTATTGTTCAGTCCTGGGTTCCGTCATAGCTACCGCTACTTCCGTAAGCATCAGGGAGCGACGTCTATTGGTGCATTCTTACTGGGTTACAAAAACCATTGTCTGTTTGCAGAGGCTGTCATCGACAAGTTCGCCATGTATGCAGGAAAGACGTTCACCATCAACATAGAAGGTTATGAACATTTCCTGGAACTGGCACATCAGCCAAAAGCATTCATTCAGATGAGTTCCCACGTCGGAAACTACGAGATAGCCGGTTATTCGCTAACAGCAGACAGCAAACGCTTCAACGCCTTGGTATATGGTGGTGAGAAAGCCAGTGTGATGACCAACCGCAATAAGATGTTCGAAGGGACGAACATCAGGATGATTCCCATTGGTAACGACATGACCCACCTGTTCATGATGGAGCAGGCACTGCAGAATGGGGAAATACTGAGTATGCCAGCCGATCGCATTCTCGGGTCTCAGAAGTCGATAGCCGTCAACTTCCTTGGCGAGAAAGCCAACTTCCCATTAGGACCGTTCAGCGTGGCCACCATGCATGGCTTGGATGTACTGTCAGTACATGTTATGAAAACATCGTGGACAGGATATACTATATACGTTACACCACTAAGCTATCCACGAGAGGCATCTCGCCGTGAACAGATTAGCCATCTGGCATCAGCATACGTGCAAGAGTTAGAACGAATGGTGCATCGATATCCTACACAATGGTATAACTATTTTGATTTTTGGAAATGAGAACAAGCGAGGACATCTATAGCGAAACATTTCTTCGCACGATTGACATCCATGAGCTACTGCCACAGCAGGAGCCCTTTGTCATGGTAAGTCGTCTCACCCATTTCGATCAGAAACGCACCATGACAGAGACGGACATCCGGCATGACCTGCTGTTTGTAGATAACCAAGAGTTATCTGCCTTCGGCTTGATAGAAAACATTGCACAAACCTGTGCTGCACGCATTGGTTTTGTCAACAAATACATTCTCAAGAAAGGCATCCAAATTGGTGTGATTGGCGCCATCAGCCAGTCTGACATACAATTGTTGCCCACCGTCGGACAGACCATCACCACCACGGTTGATGTAGAAGAGGAGGTGTTCGGCATGATACTGGCCAATGCAACAATCCGACAAGGTTCACGAACGCTCATGACCAGCAAAATAAAAATAGCCATTAAGAACGAGGAGGTATCATAGCAATGGAACTCAAATCATCAAAGGAAATAGACATCCGTTTCAGTGAAGTAGATTCGATGAACGTTGTATGGCATGGTGCATATCCTTTATACTTTGAGGATGCACGTGAAGCCTTTGGCGCCCAATACGGGCTGGACTACATGAGTTTTTTCGCCCATGGCTGCTTCGCCCCTATTGTAGAACTGACCTTCCACTACAAGAAGCCCTTGCGCTATGGTGTCCGTCCCAGGATAGACATCATCTACCGCCCTACGGAAGCAGCAAAGATTGTCTTTGACTACGAGATCTACGACCCTACTGATGACAGTCTTGTTGCTTCAGGACATTCTGTTCAGGTATTTACGGACACCCAATACCAGTTACTATGGGATAATCCACCCTTCTATTTGGAATGGAAGAAACGTTGGAACGTTTTTGACGAATAAGATAAGAAAAGGAGGTTGTATGATTTACAAGATTGCAGACAACGTATTGTCACCGTTAGGTAACACAACGTCAGAGAACTACCAAGCCGTCAAGTCTGGTCGTTCTGCCATACAGCGCCATGAAGGTTTTTGGAGGCTGAAGGAACCATTCTCGTCAGCATTCTTCCCCAAGGAGGCCATAGCTCATCTGTGTACGGAGGGCATGACACCTTTTGAGTCCCTGGTTCTGTATTCAATCCAGAAGGCCTTAGAACAGACGGAGTTAGATGTCACCAAGAAAAACGTTGTCCTGATACTCAGTACAACAAAAGGCAACATTGAGCTTTTGGAGAGTCAGCATGGAAAAGATATTGACATCAGTCCTGCGACGTCGGCCTCTCGACTGGCCAGTCATTTAGGCATGACGACAGAACCCATAGCGGTGTGCAATGCTTGCATCTCAGGTGTAGCAGCCATTTTGCTGGCACAGCACTTACTTGAGGCTCACTGCTACGACTATGCCATAGTATGTGGTGCAGATGTCCTGACTCATTTTACCGTGTCTGGTTTCCAGTCACTCATGGCCTGCTCTGAAGAAACCTGCAAGCCCTTCGACATGGAACGGAAAGGGTTAAACCTTGGCGAAGCTGCTGCTACGATGATTCTGGCAAGATCCATTGATGGCAACAAGGAGGCATGGGCAATAGAGCGTGGAGCTGTTCGCAACGATGCCTACCATATCAGTTCACCATCGAAGGAAGGCAAGGGTGCACTGTTAGCACTTCAAGCAGCAAAGGGTGATATCAATAACGAGGAAATAGCCTTTATAAATGCCCATGGCACTGCTACTCTATTTAACGACCAGATGGAATCGGTCGCAGTAGAACGTGCAGGGCTCAGTGATGTTCCAGTGAATAGTCTGAAGGGGTATTTTGGCCATACGCTAGGCGCTGCAGGCATTCTTGAGACAGTTTTATCAATGGCAGCTCTGGACGACCATACCATTTTAGGGACTCGAGGCTTTGCTGAGCGAGGTGTCTCTGGGCATATACTACTGTCTGCACACCATGAAGCCACCTCTCGCCAGCGTTTCATAAAGATGATTTCTGGTTTTGGAGGATGTAATGCAGCCATGCTGGTTACGCATACCAGCCCAAAGCAAGAAGAGACACGCCCATTGCCAATACTTCGAGCTGCTCACCATGTTATACTGACTCCAGAACATATGAATGTTGACGGAAGGGAGAGCATGCTGAAAGAAGGGCGACAGCTGATAATGCTATACAAACAATATGTCAACGACTATCCACGTTTTTACAAGATGGATCCGTTATGCCGATTAGGATTCCTGGCAGTAGAAATGCTGTTACAGGCTGAAAATAGTCAGGAGGACACGGCAGATAAGGAACGAACCGTTATCTTATTCAACCACTCGTCGTCCATCGTTGCCGACAAAGCATATCAGAAGACTATCAATAGTACACGAGAATACTTCCCCAGTCCCTCGGCTTTTGTCTATACATTGCCGAACATTGTGACAGGAGAAATAGCCATTCGTCATGGCTATCATAATGAGACATCGTTTTATATGCTCAAGGAGAAAAATGAAGAGACAATGAGCAAAATAGTGCGCGCCACATTAGCTGACACACCTACGACAAGTGCTATTAGCGGATGGTTGGACTATGCTGACGAATCTCATTTTGAAGCCGATATCACCTTATTTGTTAAACAATAACTAAACATTTTCATGGATAAGTTAATATTAGAATTAAAACAAGAAATCATTAAAGTACTGAATCTGGAGGAAATGACCCCAGAGGATATTGATAATGAAGCGCCTCTGTTCGGAGAGGGCTTAGGACTCGACTCCATTGATGCCTTGGAACTGATTGTGATGATTGAGAAGAACTATGGCATCAGACTCGCCAATCCTGCCGAGGGAAAGGCTATTTTCCAAAGCGTGGCGACCATTGCCGACTATGTCAGCAAGAACAGGAAAAAATAAAACGCATGAAGAAAAACATCGTCATTACCGGCATAGGCATCATCTCTGCCATAGGCAACGACAAAGAATCTGTTTTGAGGTCGTTGCTGAATGGAAATAGTGGCATCAGTGAAATGAACCACTTACAGTCCTCACACCATGAGCTGCCTGTGGGAGAGGTGCATCTGTCGAATGACGAGATGAAAGAAAAACTAAACATTCCTCTTTCATTTACTGTCAGCCGTACAGCGCTGCTTGGCATGATGGCTGTCGGACAAGCCTTGGAAGATGCATCACTGTCAACTGTCAACACAGAACAGGGCAGAGGATTAATACTTCTTTCTGGAACCACAGTAGGTGGAATGGACATTACAGAACAGCAGTTCCACAAGTTAAGAAGCGCCGACTGCTATCCCGACTGCCTGAACCACCACACACCCTATCAAAACACAAAGATGATAGCAGAGCACTTCAAGGTGTTCAAAGACCACGCCACGATTTCCACTGCCTGTTCTTCTGCTGCCAATGCGATTATACTGGGAGCCAGGCTATTAAGCTCAGGACAGGCAGACATTGTAGTGGCAGGAGGAACAGAAGCATTATCAGTGTTCCACCTAAATGGCTTTAATTCGCTGATGATTCTTGACCATGAGCGTTGTAGGCCCTTCGATGCCCAACGGGCAGGTTTGAACTTAGGTGAAGGAGCTGCTTATGTAGTGCTCGAATCCGAGGAGTCAGCACAAAGTCGTGGTATAGAAATCTTGGGTTATCTAAATGGTTGGGGAAATGCATGTGACGCTTTCCACCAAACGGCATCGTCACCTCAGGGCGAAGGAGCATATCTGGCCATGGAGCAAGCACTGAAAGAAGCATGCCTATCACCTACTGACATTGACTATGTTAATGCTCACGGCACTGGCACACCAGACAATGATGCCAGCGAGAGCCAGGCACTGATACGCATATTTCAAGAACACATACCTCCCATCTCGAGTACAAAATCGTTTACTGGGCACACCACCAGTGCATCAGGCAGCATAGAAGCTGTTATCAGCCTGTTAGCCTTACGCCACCAGTTCATTCCCATCAATCTCGGATTCAAGAATGCAATGGCAAACGGGATTGTCCCATTTGTTAATGAAGAGCACGGAGAACTTCAACATGTAATATGCAACTCTTTCGGTTTTGGAGGAAATGATGCCAGCCTCGTTTTGTCGTCAACAGGTAAGACACATATGGAACAGTCAACTCTGCAACACACCATCCAAACCCATCCCTTCTACGAGATAAGCAACGAGGAAGAACTCATGGAGATACGCCAATACGTCAAGCCCATGGAAGCACGACGAATGGGCCGACTGATGAAAAGCTCGCTGCTGGCTTCACTGAAAGCCTTAGAATTGGCAGGGATAGACCATCCTGATGCCATCATTACCGTCACATCATTAGGATGCTTAGAAAACAGCGAACAGCTGTTAATCCAACTCGACGAAGAAGGCGAGACCATGCTAAAGCCTACCTATTTTATGCAGAGCACCCACAACACCATTGGCAGTGCTATTGCCATACACACTCACTGCCACGGATATAACGTGACATACGTCGCACCGTCAGAATGGGAGGCAAGTACTGAAGAGCGGCTGAAGTGGGCATTGCGCGATGCATACATGCTGCTCAACACTGGACAAGCACAACATGTTCTTGTTGGCATTCACGACGAGACTACTCCTCTTTACCGTAGGCTGCTTGAGCAAGGCAACATACGTAATACGCTACCCATTCACTCACTTTCAATGGTTTTGTCATGTACAGATTGATAGCATTAGTCGTTGTGCAGTGTATGCTGCTGACAGGTGGACAGGTGTTCCTGAAGTTCGCCATGATGCGAATGCCGTCCTTCTCATGGTCACGCGAGTTCTTTTATAACCTACTGACCAACTGGCAGTTTGCTGCCAGCGGAATATTATTCGGGTTAGGCTCATTACTATGGATGTACATTGTGCGTATTTTTCCTTTCAGCGCATCTTATCCATTGGTCAGTCTGAGTTATGTATTGGGCATGCTGGCTGCATTGGTTTTCTTCCATGAAGAAGTTTCAGCAACGAAATGGATAGGTGTAGCATGCATTGTCTTCGGATGTTTCCTAATAGCAAAATAAATAGAGAAAAAGATGAAACAAATAATTTTCCTAATACTACTCTTGTGCGGAGGAACCGCATCTCACTGCTCAGGGCAGACAGCCAGTCAACTTCGAGCACAAGTGGCAGAGGTAACAGCGAATATGCGAACCCTGCAATGCGACTTTGTCCAAACCAAACACGTCAAAATGCTAAATGAGAATATGGTATCACGTGGACGAATGTTTTACATGCGAAACGACCGGCTCAGGTGGGAATATAATACTCCCTATGCCTATACATTCATTCTCAATGGAGACAAGGTGTTGCTTAACAATGGAAATACCAAACGTAATGACGTGATTGACGTTAATAAAAATAAGGTTTTTAAAGAAATCTCACGCATCATGGTGAGCAGTGTAGTGGGTAGCTGTCTTACTGACGACAAGACGTTCAAAACCACTGTCACCACGTCAGGTGCAGAATGGATAGCCACACTCGTACCCGTACGAAAGGACATTAAACAAATGTTTGACAAAATAATCCTTCACTTCGACAAAAAACGTAAAGTGGTAACCAAGATTGAAATGACTGAACGTAATGGTGACAAAACGACAATAGTCTTACAAAACATTCGCACCAATGAGAATATTAGCGCAAATATGTTTACTGTGCATTAGCATGCTGTTGTGTGGAAAGACAGCACAACACAACGAGGCACAACGCTATCGCACAGTCATAACAATGGAGAATGGTGCAGCAATAAGCGGCATCTCCATATTTGTTCATGAGGGTGGCGAGGTGAAAGGCTGTCTGTTTAATGAGTTTGGTGTAACAGCCATAGAATTCACTTACGACACGACACGTCACAAGGTGAAGCTGCATCATGTCATCAAGATGCTGGACAAATGGTATATAAAAAGAGTTTTACGCAAGGACTTACGATGCGTCATAGAAGGTCTTCAAAGAGGAGAAATGTCGTACCACAACGAGCGACGCCATATTTCGTACGAGTTTAGTCCTATAAATGAATCGGATGATGGAGCTACGCAATAGTTTATATAACAGAGGAGAATGGATAGAAGAGAATGGAACGTGGAGAGTAAATATCACACTCCACTCTTCCCACATCATTTTCCAGTCTCACTTTCCTGGTGAACCTGTGATGCCAGGTGTCTGCATCTTGCAAATTGCCAAAGAACTGCTGGAGGACTACTGGAATTGTCAATTGAAACTTATACGCATTAAAAACGTGAAGTTTCTTTCTGTCATCACACCAGAAAAGCACTCACACATTTCTTTTGTTCTTGAGCGAGAAGACAGAGATTCTGAACAAGAAGTAAGAAAAGGAGAGGATGCAGAGATAAACGTGAAGATGCATGTAGAATCAGACGACACCATTTTTTCAAAGATTTCAATGACTGTTCAACAATGTAAGCACTAAGTGATGGAGCGTCAGAAAAAGCTATTACACGACAGAGGCATCTGTGTGGTGATTCCGACATTCAACAATGGCGGAACCATAGCTAACGTGCTGACTCGTACCTTAAAGGTATGTCAGGATGTCATCGTGGTCAACGATGGCTCTACCGATGATACCAGCACCATTCTTCATTCATTTAAAGATATAATTTTATTGGAACACCCTACCAACCGTGGTAAAGGGTGTGCATTGAAAAGCGGTTTCAGAAAAGCAAAGGAAATGGGATTTGCCTATGCTATTACACTTGATGGTGATGGGCAGCACCAACCAGAAGACATAACATTATTTCTGGAGGCCAATCGTCAACATCCAGGAGCACTCATCATAGGTGAACGACAACAGACTGGTGATGGTGGAGGTGCACGTTTTGCCAACCGATTCTCCAACTTCTGGTTTTGGGTACAGACAGGACGCAAGTTAAAAGACACGCAGACAGGTTATAGACTCTACCCATTGAAGAAGCTACTTGGTCTCTCGCTGTTAACGTCACGCTACGAGTCAGAACTTGAACTGTTGGTATTCTCATCGTGGCATGGCACAAAGATTGTGAGCATACCCATTAATGTCTATTATCCACCTCGCGAAGAGCGTGTCACTCATTTTCATCCTGTCAAGGACTTTACACGCATCAGCATCTTGAACACTGTATTGTGCTTACTCACCTTGGTCTATGGTTTGCCACTGCGACTATTCCACTTCCTCATGAAGTATATTCGAACGTGGTATTCACTATTGTTTTTTGTAACTTTCTCACTTTTCATCATGACTCCTATGGTTTGGCTGTACGTCAAAATAGGGAAAATGACAGAAAAAAAACGCTACAGACTTCATAAATTAATACAGTGGATGTCACGATTTGTTATGATTCATCATGGCATACCAGGAACGAAATTCTCTTATCAGGTCAAAGATCACAACGTGTTCAACAAGCCTCATGTTATCATTTGTAACCATCAGTCACACCTTGATTTGACAGCCCTACTGGTTTTCTCACCCCATATCATATTCCTAACAAACGACTGGGTGTGGAATAATCCGTTTTATGGATTTCTGATACGTCATGCAGAATATTACCCTGTAGCCGAAGGTATTGACCAGCTCATGCCCAAACTCCAATCGTTGGTTGAACGAGGATATAGCATTGCCGTCTTCCCAGAAGGGACACGTTCCAAGGATTGCAAAATAGGCCGATTCCACCAAGGTGCATTTTATATTGCCAACCAATTAGGCGTGGACGTGCTGCCCATGTATCTGTATGGAACAGGAAAAGTACTGCCTAAACGGACCTACACACTAAACAAAAGTCCCATATTCATTGAGGCAGGCGAACCTTTTTGCGTAGAGAAAGGTATGTGGAAGGAAACAGCTTCTCTTATGAGAAAACAATACATTCAAAAATACGAAGACATTGCAAACAGAATAGAACAGGATGTATAGACAACAGGTGGTGATTATTGGAAGTGGACTTGGCGGACTGTCGTGTGGCGTCATCCTTGCTAAGAACGGTTACAAGGTGACTGTCCTGGAACAAGGTATTCAGACTGGTGGTTGTCTGCAGTGTTTCCAGCGAAGGGGAGCCAAGTTCGAAACAGGCATGCACTTCATCGGTAGTGCTGATGAGGGGCAACCGTTGGATCGTTTGATGAAATACTTAGAAATAAGGAAAGACATCACCCTTTCACCTTTAGACAAAAACGGATATGACGTAATAAGACTGAATGGTAAGGAGTATAGGTTTGCTAATGGACGCGATGCCTTTATAGACCAATTGGCCATGGCTTTTCCACATGAGCGCAAGGCATTAGAAGAATACTTTGACACAATAGAAAGAGTAGCCTCTGCATCGGCTCTGCACTCATTACAATTCTCGAAGACAGATACTGCCCTAAACACCGAATACCAAATGCGAACGGTAAATGAAGTGATTGACAGTATCATCAGCGACCCTCTGTTAAGGAAAGTGCTGGTAGGCAATCTGCCACTCTATGCAGGAGAAAAAGACAAGACACCTTTTTCTACCCATGCCTTTATTACCGACTTTTACAATCAAGGAGCTTATCGCATCGTAGGAGGTAGCGAAAGCATAGCTACGTCATTAGTGAGTACCATTGAGAGTTATGGAGGATGTGTTCTGAAGAAACAAAAGGTAAAAAAAATAGTCACTGATGACGAGAAAGCGCTTGGAGTGGAAACATCTGAAGGACAGTTCTTTCCTGCTGAAGTAATTATTTCTGACACTCATCCCATGCGCACACTGGAAATGATTGATTCAAAACAGATACGTCCAGCCTTTAGAGAGAGAATCAACGCTATGCCACAGACAGTGGGTGGCTTTTCGGTGTATCTGGAATTCCAGGAAGACAGCATGCCTTACATGAACTATAACTACTACGGCTATGAGGGAGACAGTCCTTGGAACTGTGAACACTACGACTGGCTGTCGTGGCCTAAGGGTTTTTTGTATATGCACTTTTGCCATGAGCCGTCACCCCATTATGCCAAGACAGCTGTTATTCTGTCATACATGCAGATGAAAGATGTGGCACCTTTCCGATGCAGCGAACCCTTTAAGCGTAAAGATGGATACAAGGAATTTAAACAAGAAAAGGCAGAAAAACTGATAGACTGCGTAGAGAAGCAACTGCCAGGACTGCGTAGTCACATCAAACACTATTACACTTCTACACCACTGACCTACCTTGACTATACAGGAACTGAGGGAGGCTCAATGTATGGCGTAGCTAAGGACGTCAACTGCGGCATAGCCAACCGAGTACCTCATAAGACGAGAATACCTAATGTTCTGCAAACTGGTCAGAATATTAATAGCCATGGAATGTTAGGAGTCATTGTGGGTAGCATCGTTACTTGTAGTGAATTGCTCACTGCAGAACATATCTATAGACAAATCACGAACAGCAAATGAAACAGGAATCAGTAGTAATCATAGGTGCTGGGCTTGGTGGACTATTTACTGGTGCCATACTGGCCAAGGAAGGGTACAGCGTTACACTTCTGGAACAGAACGCCACTATAGGCGGAGGACTGCAGACGTTTGAGCGTTTTGGTGAAGTCTTTGATACTGGTATGCATGTCATTGGAGGCATGCGCCAAGGAGGAAACATCCGCAAAATATGCAATTATTTAGGTATCTTAGACAAAGTAAAGCTGATGGATGTTGATGCAACATGCACGGACCGTCTCTATTTTGCCGAAGACCAGACATTCTATACGATATCACAAGGACGTGAAGGTTTTGTCGATTCACTTGCGCAACAATTTCCAGAGGAGAAAACTAATCTGGAACGTTATGTTGATGCCGTTTTCAGTTTAACGGAACAGATAGACTTATTTAACTTACGTCCTTCGGAGGACTATCTCAATCTGTTTGCTCATTCGGAAGCATTTTTGACATCTGCTGACGACTTTATTGCTCAATTTGTTGACTCGCCAAAACTACGCAGTGTTTTGGCTTACATGAATCCTTTATATGGTGGGAAGGCCCACCAGACACCAGCCTATATTCATGCCATCATCAGTACACTATACATCACGGGAGCCAGTCGATTTATTGATGGTAGCAGCCACTTTGCCGATTTGTTGGCAAATGTGATAACAAGCCACGGAGGGGCCATCTACCCTGGTGACGGAGTAAAATGGATAGAGGTAAACAGCGAAAGGAAAATAGAATATGTCAGAACAATTAAAGGTAAGCAATACAAAGCCGACTATTACATTTCTGACATTCATCCCTGTACTTTGTTACGTCTAATGGATGCAAAGGCGTTCCCCAAATCCTATAGAGAACGTTTAGATTCCATACCCAACACTTTCTCTGCTTTTTCACTCTATATCAAACTGAAAGAAGATAGCTTCCCCTACTTGAATTATTCAGAATATTACATGACACGCTACGACGACATTTGGAATTTTGATAATACAGACAAGCCATGGCCATTAGGATTCCTCTTTATGACACCACCGGTCAGTCCACAAGGTGCATATAGTCGTAAAGCTTTGGTTACAGCTCCTATGCCTTTCGACATAGTCAGACGCTTCGATGTCGATGGTACACGTAAGCGTGGGGAAGGATATAGTCAATGGAAACAGGAAATGGCAGATCGGCTGCTGGCACTCATAGAAGAAATACACCCTGGATTCCAGCAATGCATAGAAGCTGTCAACACTGCATCACCACTCACCATACGTGACTATTTTGGAGCCAAGGAAGGTACCATCTGCGGCTTTAGCAAGGACTGTAGGAACATGACCCTGTCACAAGTACCTGTAGTAACTAAAATCAAGAACCTGTTACTGACAGGTCAGAACAATAACCTGCATGGTTTCTGTGGAGTCCCCCTCACAGCCATCAATACGAGTGAAGTGCTCCTTGGGAAAAACTATGTCATCAATCGTATTAACGCATGCAACGAACATTCTTCATCTATCTCTTGACCCTGAGCATCCTTGTGCCAATAAACGCACAGCGCCTGACGTCATTTTTGGCACCAGGCACTGACAATACGGCCATTGTAGTATGTCCTGGTGGCAGTTACTTTTGGCACGACACCAAGACGGAGGGAACAGACGTGGCACAGTGGTTACAGCAACAGGGCATCAGTGCCTTTGTTCTCGACTATCGAACAGGTGGCGTGCCAGCATTCATTCTGCATTTCCGGCTCTTGTTTCGTGGAAATCGCTATCCTGACGCACAGGACGACCTAAGAGAAGCACTCCAACACATCCGTCAACATGCTACAGAAATGGGCATTAACCCTAAGCACATCGGAGTTATGGGATTCTCTGCAGGAGGCCATCTGGCAATGTCGGCTGCAGAGCTATTTCCTCAGGAGGAACGTCCTTCTTTCGTTGCTGCCATCTATCCAGTCGTTACCATGACAGAACCATGTGTCCACAAACGTTCTCGAAGAGGTTTACTGGGAGACTCAAGAGTCAGAAATGAGCAGTTATGCGACCTGTTGTCTCTGGAACGTCATGTCCCAGATGACTGCCCCCCTGTTTTTATTGTTAACTGCAAAGATGACCCTGTCGTACACTATCACAATTCAGAATTGCTTGACGATGCCCTGACTGCTCATGGCATAGCTCATCAATACATACAATATACCACTGGAGGCCATGGCTTTGGAACCAGCGACACAAAGGGTTCCGATGAAAGCCGCCAGTGGAAAGAACAATTTATAGAATGGCTTAACACACTTTTTTAATATGGAGAAGAACCCAAAGTTTGACGACATCCGGCCTTACTATGAGGACGAGATACCCCAGGCAATGAAACGAATAGCCTACAGTGAGGTATTTCCCTTGTTAGCTTCTTACGTCTATCCTGGCGAACCCATTGAGTCTGTACGCGAACGAGTGGCCAGTTTTACTACCACACGCGAGTTTCAGCATGACACCATGAAACGTGTTAATGAACAGATTATCAATCGAAGCATCACAGATTTCTCATGTTCTGGACTTGAGCGACTGAGTCCGGACAAGAACTATCTTTATGTGTCAAATCATCGTGACATCATGCTCGACTCCTGTCTATTACAATATTCGTTCGTCCTCAATGGTTTCGACACGACTGAAATAACTTTTGGAGCTAACCTGATGATGAACCCACTGGTGATTGACATAGGGAAAGCCAATAAGATGTTCAAGGTGGAACGTCCAGGAGGCAGCATTAAGGAATTCTACAAAGGGTCATTACACTTGTCCGAATATATCCGTTATGTCATTTGCGAGAAGAAACAGTCTGTATGGATAGCACAACGTAATGGCAGGACGAAAAACGGCATCGATGCCACAGACCAGGGTATCATCAAGATGTTCTGCATGAGTGAACAAAACGACAAGATCAAAGCCCTTTCTGATTTACATATAGTACCCGTATCCATCTCCTATGAATGGGAGTCGTGCGACATTTTGAAAGCATTGGAACTTTATGAGTCACAATACACACGCTATACCAAGAAACCAGGAGAAGACCTCAACAGCATACTAACTGGCATACTACAGCCAAAGGGACGTGTACACATAGAACTTTGCCAGCCTATATCCGTCGTTGACCTGTCTGTATTTGAACATCAGACAAACAACGAATACCATAAATCTGTTGCTCGCCTTATTGACAGACGCATTAATGCAGCATACCGACTGTACCCTAACAACTACATAGCACACGACATGCTATATGGAAGTACAAAATATAGGGCGATGTACACTGAAGAGCAACAACTTGCCTTTATGAAACGACTTTCGAGACTCGACAGATATGACGAGACATGTGATGTAGAACAACTAAAAGAGATTTTCATCAGCATATACGCCAACCCTATTGACAACAAATGATTGTACGCATCTACGATTTTCTGAAACAGCATAAGCAATTCAGACTGCTGTCATTACTACTGCTAACACTGGCGCTGGCAGCGTTCACTGCTTTGCAAACCTACAAGGAGGACATCTCGGATTTTCTGCCTCTCAACAGCAATTATCACAAGGCTATCGGTGTCTATCAGGACATATCGGGAGCTAATCGCATTATTGCTATCTTCCAACAGCAGGACACCACACAAGCCAGTCCTGACACAATTACACAGGTCATCGACAGGTTTATAACAGCGTTGGAAAGAAACGACAAAGATCATCTTTTAGGCGAAGTAACTTATCAGATTGACATGGAAAAGTTGACTGGCATCTCCGACTTCGTCTATCAGCATATTCCATACTTCCTGACTGAACAAGACTATGTGCGATTTGACAGTCTTTTAAACAATCAAGAATTTATTGATCGTCAAATAGCAGCCGACAAACAACTGCTCATGCTCCCCATGTCAGGACTTTTGTCAACAAACATGGGGAACGACCCCCTCAACTTTTTCACGCCTGTAGTGGAACAACTACAGCAATCGGCACCTGCAATAGCATACGAGAACTACGACGGCTATATTTTCACAGCTGACATGCAACGGGCCATTGTCATGTTAACGTCGCCATTCGGAAGTAGCGAGACGGAAAAGAACTCACAGCTCATGGCTTTATTGCAACAATGTGCTGACGATGCCAAGACCTCTTCTGTTGCCATTCACTTCTCTGGCGGACCAGCAATAGCCGTTGGTAATGCCAACCAGATTAAGACTGACAGTCTGTTAGCTGTGTCCATTGCAGTAGTGCTTATCGTTGCATTGCTCTTCGTTGTCTTCAGAAAATGGCGTAACCTGTTGCTTATAGTACTTTCTGTGGCATGGGGATGGCTATTTGCCATGGGGTGTCTTGCCATTGTTCGCGACAACGTCTCCATCATTGTCATTGGCATGTCATCCATTATTCTTGGCATTGCAGTAAATTATCCTCTTCACCTCATAGCCCACCTGCAACACACCCCAGACATCAGACAGGCACTAAGAGAAATCGTAAAACCTCTGCTTGTAGGAAACATTACTACCGTAGGGGCATTTCTTGCCCTTGTGCCCATGCACTCCATAGCATTGCGTGACCTTGGTATCTTCAGTGCATTACTTCTGGTAGGGACTATCTTCTTCGTACTGATTTACCTGCCTCACTTTGTCAAGACTGACACCGCCACAACCCACGAGGTCACACTGCTTAACCGTATCAGCAGTCTGACACTGGAAGACAAGCGATGGTTAGTGGCTGTGGTATTGATTCTAACTATCATCTTTGGCTATTTCAGCTTCGACACTAAATTCGATTCCAACATCAGTCACATCAACTACATGACTGATGAGCAACGAGCTGATTTAGAATATATTAGTACCACAAGCTCCACACCCAACACTCCACTCGACAAGAGCTCACTTGCAAGACAAGAACACTCAACCCTCTACCTCGTTTCTACTGGTACGACACTAAACGAAGCACTGGAAAGAAGTGAGCAGGTTCAACCTCTTATCCAACAATTAAGCAACTGTGGAGCTGTCAGTCAAACGGAGGGACCACAACGGTTCGTAAGCTCAAAAGCAGAACAAGAGCGACGTCTCCAACTTTGGCAGTCGTTTCTCCAAACGCATCAGCCACAGTTAGAACAGTCGTTGCTCACAGCAGCAAAGCGACAGGGATTCACTCCAGAAAGCTTCAGTCAGTTCACAAAGTTACTACATACAACGTTCCAACCACAGGAGCCTTCGTATTTCAACCTACTGGCAACAACAGTTTATCCACGAAACATCATTCATCACGATAATGAGTATAGTGTGGTCACCATGCTGACAGGCGACACCGATACTCTAAACTCTAAACTAAGCTCACTCCCCACTGGCTCTTATACCTTCGATGTGGAACACATGAACGCCAGCATTGCCAATAGCCTTTCCAACGACTTCAACTACATTGGATGGGTGTGTGGAGCTATTGTTTTCTTCTTCCTGTGGTTTTCATTCAGAAACATTAAACTCGCCATCATCTCCTTCATTCCAATGGCTGTCAGCTGGCTGTGGATATTGGGAATCATGACATTACTCGACATACAGTTCAATGTAGTAAACGTTATACTGGCCACATTCATCTTCGGACAGGGTGACGACTACACCATATTCATAACGGAAGGCTGTCTCTACGAACACGTCAACAAACGGCCCATGCTGGCATCCTATAAAAACAGCATCATCATATCGGCTGTCATCATGTTCATTGGAATAGGAGTACTCATACTTGCTAAGCACCCTGCACTCTACTCACTGGCTCAAGTCACTATAGTTGGCATGTCGTCAGTCGTACTCATGGCATGGCTCTTGCCTCCCCTACTCTTCAAATGGCTTATTCACAGAAAACTAATTTAATAAAATATGAAAGAACATATCCGACAACTGTTGGAAGAAGCATTGCCACTGGTGGATTTTGATGCAGACTTCCTTTTCAGCGAACTTGACTCTTTAGGTGTTACAACGATTCTGATGACACTATCCGACGAGTATGGCATACAGCTCGACGCATCTGATGCCACACCACGAAACCTCAAGTCGCTCGACGCACTTGTGTCACTGGTTCAGAAAAAACTTGCAGCACAATGATGCATCTCGAGGACTATCTACAACGGCATGCACAACAACAACCAGACAAAATAGCTGCCGTCTCTGCTAACCAGACCATATCCTATGGACAGCTTTGGCAGCAAGTGCAACAGGAGTCAAGACGTTACACCCCTGGAGTGCCTGTACCGTTCACGACAACACAGGACATCAACTTCCTCATTACCTACATGGCCATTCACCATGCAGGTGCCATCGCCATACCCCTTCCCTCCATGGTGCCGACAGGTTCTATATGTTGCGACTCTCTACCACCAGGCCTCGCTGACATTCTGTTCACCACTGGAACCACTGGAACATCCAAGGGTGTCATGATTAGTCATAAAGCACTGATGGCAGATGCAGAAAACCTCATTGAAGGACAATTGTTCTGCAACGACCTGACATTCGTCATCAGCGGGCCACTCAACCACATAGGAAGTCTTTCCAAGATATGGCCAGTCATTACGTTAGGAGCTACACTCCACATTCTGGAAGGCATGAAGGACCTCAATGCTTTCTTCACAGCACTTTGCTCATATCCAAAGACTGCAACATTCCTTGTGCCTGCCAACACACGCATGATTCTGCAACTCTGTCCACAACGACTGGCAGAAGTTGCTCCACACATCGACTTCATTGAGTCTGGAGCAGCACCTTTGCCACACTCAGACATGCAGGAACTGTGCCGACTACTGCCTCACGCACGCCTGTACAATACTTATGCTTCAACAGAGACTGGCATCATCAGCACTTACAACTTTAATGACGGACGATGCATCCCTGGTTGTCTGGGACGCCCCATGAGTCATTCACATATCAGCATCACCTCTGAAGGTCACGTGGCATGCACAGGCGATACACTCATGAGTGGATATACTGACACACCAGCAACCGACTGGCACCCACACATCATCACAACATCCGATTTGGGACATCTTGATGATGAAGGCATGCTCAGACTGACAGGGCGCGAGAGCGACGTCATCAACGTAGGAGGCTTTAAGGTGGCACCTGCTGAAGTGGAAGAGGCTGCCATGTCATTACCTACTGTCAAGGACTGCATCTGCATAGCCACTCCCCACCCCATCACAGGACAAGCCCTCAAGCTATTAGTGGTGACCCCACAAGGATGTTCACTCGACAAACGACAGACAGCGCGACAACTCAGCCAGCTGCTGGAGCCTCACAAAGTGCCAATGCTCTACGAACAGGTTGATCATATCTGTAGGACCTACAACGGCAAACTTGATCGTAAAGCCTACCAACAATAACTTTTTCTTACAGAAAAGTTGCAGATGTGTCATTTTCTTTGTAACTTTGCCAAAAGCTATGCAGTTTCAGGTTATCAACATAGAAGAAACAGACTCCACCAATCACTGGCTGAGAGAACACGGCAAAGGCGACATGGTGGTTGTTGCCGGCTATCAAACAGCTGGCAGAGGATGTGGCACAAATAGTTGGGAAAGTGAACGTGGGAAAAACCTTACCTTCTCTGTTCTATTGCACCCTACCCATGTGTTAGCAAAAGACCAGTTTATCATTTCCATGGCAAATGCACTGGCACTGGCTGACACGCTTGACCATTACACAGACGGCATCAGCATAAAATGGCCGAACGACATTTACTGGAACGACAGTAAGCTGTGTGGCACTCTCATAGAGACACGACTGCAGGGCAACCACATACGCGACTGCATCATAGGAACGGGCATCAACGTCAACCAGCAACGTTTTCTCAGCGATGCACCCAATCCTGTATCATTGTACCAACTGACAGGTCACGACACTGACTTAAAGGAGGTATTAGAAACCTTCCTCTACGAGTTAGGACGATTGTTCGACCACTGGTCTCCTGAACTTATGCGTGAACGCTATCGTCAGCGTTTGTATAGACGACAAGGGCTGTTCAGCTATCGTGACAAAGAAGGAGTGTTTCTGGCTGAACTGATTACAGTGAGCGATGACGGCACACTACTTTTACTCGATGAGTCAGGCAAACGCCACAGTTACCGTTTCAAGGAAGTGACATTTATACAACATAACGAAAAATCCAAATAACGTAACCAAGAAAGAAAATGAAATTCAAGAGAATCCTCCTCAAGCTCTCAGGCGAGAGCCTCATGGGTCAGCAGGGCTATGGCATTGACCCAGAACGGTTAAACGACTACGCCCGTCAGATTAAAGAAGTCAGCGAGATGGGTGTGCAAATAGGTATCGTCATTGGTGGTGGCAACATTTTCCGTGGTCTCAGTGGCAGCCAAAAAGGCTTCGACCGTGTCAAGGGTGACCAAATGGGCATGTGCGCCACAGTCATCAACTCGTTAGCACTATCATCTGCACTGGGTGCTATAGGTGTAAAGAACAAGGTGCTGACAGCCATTCGCATGGAACCCATTGGTGAGTTCTACACCAAGTGGCGTGCCATAGAAGCCATGGAACAAGGATATGTGTGCATCTTCTCTGCAGGAACAGGCTCTCCTTATTTCACCACAGACACTGGTTCGAGCCTTCGTGGCATTGAGATCGAGGCGGACGTCATGCTCAAGGGAACACGCGTGGACGGTGTCTATACGGCAGACCCAGAGAAAGACCCTACAGCAACAAAGTTCGAAGACATTACCTACAAGGAGGTGCTTGCTCGAGGCCTGAAGGTGATGGACCTCACAGCCATTTGCATGTGTCAGGACAACAACCTGCCCATCTATGTCTTTAACATGGACATTGTAGGAAACCTGAAGAAGGTAATGGAAGGTGAGCAGATAGGCACACTGGTTCACAACTAAAAATGAAAAAAGGAAAAGGCACTTCGCTAAGGGAAGTGCCTTTTTTATTCTTCTGTAAATTCAACATACTCGCCGTCAGAGTCATCGAAAATCTTTTTGTTCTCTCGATCCTGACGGTGGTCTATAATGACCTCGCCACTCTCTGTCTGGGTGCGACGTGGCTGTGCTTCGTATCCCTGTCCACTGGTGCCATTAGCCTGACGATTTCTTTGTTCATCAAAGTGATACTGCTGGGCACGTCGTCCTGTGTAGTCATGACTCTGGTGATTATACATCACGTCTTCCATAGCACGTTTTGTGTCACGCACCCGTTGATAGATGCGGAAGAGTAGTCGCAGAATCATGAAAGTAACTATGACAACAGGAATACCTACTAATATCAAGACTCCCAAGAAAGCTTTGTCCATAGTGCGGTTTTATTTGTTGTTGTTAAAACAGTTAGTCAAAATCGACAAAAGTATATACCAGGCAATAACAATAGCAATGCCTATGATATTAAAAAGAATAATCAGTACTGCTGATGTCAGTACGAAAACATATTTGATTTCATTACCCTTGAAACCCCAGCTTTTAAACTTCAGGGCAAACATAGGAACCTCCGATACCAACAGCCAGCAGCTAAGCAACATGCCTGCCACTACAGCATAATACAAATAAGGCGACGACAACAGCCAGTCACCGGCACCTACCAGCAAGGCTCCCCAAAAGAGTGCATTGGCAGGCGTGGGCAAACCAATGAATCCCATAGACTGTCGCTCGTCAAGATTGAACTTTGCCAGTCGGAGTGCAGAAAAGGCAGCCATGAGGAATGCTATATAAATCAGGTAATGCCACGGCAGGTATTCCACTCCGCCTTTCATGAAGTCAAAGATGATGGCTGAGGGCGCAAAGCCAAAAGTGATGTCGTCGGCCAGCGAGTCAAGCTCCTTGCCTATGGGCGAGCTGACACCCAACAGCCGTGCCGACATGCCGTCGAAGAAATCGAACACTGCGCCAATGACGATGAACAGCAATGCAACGTCCCATACTCCACAGAAGGCCCAATAAGTAGCAATGCAACCTGAAATCAGGTTACAGCATGTAATCATGTTGGG
Source organism: Prevotella sp. (assembly GCA_017423565.1). Classification (GTDB taxonomy): domain Bacteria; phylum Bacteroidota; class Bacteroidia; order Bacteroidales; family Bacteroidaceae; genus Prevotella. The sequence continues at coordinate 29,199 of JAFPED010000047.1, forward strand.
AATGTGCTTCTTCATTGTCAAATAGTCATTTTTTAATTACGGCAGTTTTGCGATGACAGTCTGGTCGCCTGTAGTAGGCTGGCCCATTTTCACACAGGGCTGCGATCCCAGTGGCAGAAGGACATCCACGCGCGAACCCAACTTGATGAAGCCCAGATGCTCGTCAATGTAGCACTCTTCGTCATCCTTGGCGTAAGTAACAATGCGGCGAGCCATGGCACCTGCTATCTGACGGCATAACACTTGCTGACCATCAGGGGTCTGAATCATCGTGTCAGCACGTTCGTTCTCCTCACTGGCCTTGGGCAGCCACGCTTTGTGGTAATTACCGTTCTGATGCTTGACAAAGAGTACCTTGCCGTCAACAGGAAACCAGTTGGCATGAACGTTAAACGGGCTCATAAAGATGGAAATCATCAGACGACGGTCATGGAAATACTCGTCCTCGTCAACCTCCTCGACCACAACAATCCTGCCATCGGCCGGAGCTACCACAATCTTCTCCGTCTCACCATTGTAATAACGGATGGGGCAACGGTAGAAATTCAGCACTACTAACCACGCAGCACCAAAGACAACTGTGAAGCTCCAAAAAGGTATTTTACTTTCGAAGCCAAACCACAATGCCAGTCCGATGCCGACCAGTAATAAAAGTGTCACGCTTAGTGTGTTGGTTCCCTCTCTATGTATTCTGATTTTCTTCAGTTTCTTGATTTTCTCTCCCATGTCAATCAGTCGATTCCTATCGATTACTTTCGGTTTCAATTTGCAAAGGTACGAATAAGAAAGCAAAATGCAAAAAGAAAACATGTTTTTCTTACCTTTTTCGATAGAAATACCTATATCTGACTGGAGTTTGACCTATGCTGACAAGGAGTTTGAGGCTATTCTACGCGAGTAGAAAGGCGTATATCTGATAGTTTACCCTACCTATTTCTTTACATCCAGCGCTACATGCTTCATTACGACATTTAGTTAGTTTTTTTACGACAAGTTGTAGATATAGATAAATATAGATATTATAGTTAATATTATTAATATATATATTAATAATATTATTATAGATTATATGGCTTTTCGTGACGTATTTTTTTGATGTAAATGTCGTAATGAAGCATGTAGCACATGATAAGTTAATTAATATGAAAAGTTTGGTGGTATCAATTTTTTGACGTATCTTTGAGGCTCCAATTAACAACAGAAAGCGACTCAACATGCAGGATTTCGTTCATTTACACGTACATACATACTATTCTATACTTGATGGACAGGCCAGTATCAAGCGTCTGGTTGACAAAGCCATTGCCAATGGCATGCAGGGTATGGCTGTGACCGACCATGGCGATATGTTCGGCATCAAGGAGTTTCATGACTACGTAGGCGGCATCAACAAGAGTCGCAAGAAGGAGGGTTTGGCACCCTTCAAACCTATTTTCGGCTGTGAGATGTACGTCTCGCGCTACGGCTCCAAATTGCTTAAGAACGACAAACGTCATCAGAGTGGTTACCACCTCATAGTACTGGCTAAGAACGAGAAGGGTTACAAGAACCTGATTAAACTGGTGAGCAGATCGTGGATTGACGGCTACTACATGCGTCCTCGAACGGACAGAGAGGATCTGGAGCGTTACCACGAGGGCCTCATCGTCTGTTCTGCATGCATAGCCGGTGAGGTGCCCAAGAAGATTCTGAATGGCGACATGGCAGGTGCACGCGAAGCTGTAGAGTGGTACAAACGCGTATTTGGAGACGACTACTACCTGGAGCTGCAACGCCACGAGGTGAAGGACCCTACAATACGAGCCAACCGTGAGACCTACCCTCTGCAGCAACAAGCAAACAAGGTACTCATGGAGCTGGCAAAGGAGTATGGCATCAAACTCATTTGTACGAACGACGTACACTTTGTTGACGAAGACAATGCAGAAGCGCACGACCACCTGTTGTGCCTCAGCACGAACAAAGACCTGGACGACCCCACACGTATGCTCTACTCGAAACAGGAGTGGTTCAAGACACGTGAGGAAATGAACGAAATTTTCCAAGACGTTCCTGAAGCCCTGTCGAACACGCTCGAGATTCTTGACAAGGTGGAGATATACAGTCTGGACCACGACCCCATCATGCCGTTCTTCCCCATTCCTGAATCATTTGGAACAGAGGAGCAGTGGCGAGAGAAATTCACCAAGGAACAACTATATGAGGAGTTCACACGTGACGAGAACGGCGAGAACCCACTGCCACGTGAGGAAGGAGAGAAGAAAATCAAAAAACTGGGTGGTTACGACAAGCTGTATCGCATTAAGTTTGAAGCCGACTATTTGGCAAAGCTGGCCTATGAAGGAGCGAAAAGAAGATACGGCGACCCACTGTCGCAAGAGGTAAAGGAACGCGTGAGGTTCGAGTTGCACATCATGAAGACCATGGGTTTCCCTGGCTACTTCCTCATTGTGCAAGACTTCATCAACTCTGCACGCGACGAACTGGGCGTGATGGTTGGTCCGGGACGAGGCTCTGCTGCCGGTAGTGTGGTAGCCTACTGTCTGGGCATCACTAAGATTGACCCACTGAAATACGACTTGCTGTTTGAGCGTTTCCTCAACCCAGACCGTATATCTCTGCCCGATATAGACACCGACTTCGACGACGACGGACGAGGAAAAGTGCTGAAATGGGTAGAGGACAAATATGGGCACGAGAACTGTGCGCACATCATTACCTACTCTACCATGGCCACGAAGAACTCAATCAAGGACGTGGCGCGTGTGGAGAAGGTGCCACTGGAAGATGCAAACAGACTGTGCAAGGCCATACCAGATCGTTTGCCCGACGGTCTGAAGATGAACCTCAAGAATGCCATTCTCTGCACGCCAGCCCTTCGTGAAGCAGAAGCATCAGCAAACGAGAAGTTGGCCAACACCATCAAATATGCCAAGATGCTGGAGGGAACAGTTCGTGGCACAGGCATCCACGCCTGCGGATTTATTATCTGTCGCGACCCCATCAGCGACTGGGTACCTGTGTCAACGGCTGACGACCCAGACTTCAAGGACACGAAGACGAACTGCACGCAGTACGATGGTCACGTCATTGAATCGACAGGTCTCATCAAGATGGACTTCCTGGGACTGAAGACGCTTTCTGAGCTACGTGAGGCTTGTTTGAACATCAAGCGTACTCGAGGCATCGACATCGACTTGGACACCATTCCCATAGATGACACCAAGACCTACGAGCTCTACCAACAGGGCCGTACCATCGGCACCTTCCAGTTTGAGTCCTCGGGCATGCAGAAATATCTTAGAGAGCTGCACCCAACAGTATTTGAGGACCTCATAGCCATGAACGCCCTTTACCGTCCAGGACCCATGGACTATATCCCAGACTTTATCAAGCGTAAAAACGGGCTGGCACCAATCACATACCCCATTCCCTGCATGGAGAAATACCTGAAAGACACGTATGGCATTACCGTCTATCAGGAGCAGGTGATGCTGCTGTCGCGACAACTGTCGAACTTCACCCGTGGTGAAAGTGACGCACTGCGTAAGGCCATGGGTAAGAAGAAGAAGGACATCGTAGATCAGATGAAGCCGAAGTTCATAGAAGGTGGCAAGAAGAACGGCCACGACCCCAAGATATTGGAAAGTATATGGACAGACTGGGAGAAGTTTGCATCGTATGCCTTCAACAAGTCGCATGCTGCCTGTTACTCATGGGTGGCTTACCAAACAGCATACCTCAAGGCCAACTATCCGGCAGAGTTCATGGCAGCCATCATGAGCAGACGTCGCGACCAGATATCGGAAATAACGAAGCTCATGGACGAATGTAAGGCGATGGGCATTGCCACCCTGGGACCAGACGTGAACGAGTCGTACGAAATGTTTGGTGTGAACCACCACGGTGAGATACGTTTCGGACTGGCAGCCATCAAGGGCATGGGTGACAATGTGGCACAGGCCATCATTGGCGAGCGTGAGAAGAACGGTCCCTACAAGAACATCTTCGACTTCGTACAGCGTATCAGCCTAAGCAACGTCAACCGTAAAGCATTGGAAAGTCTGGCACTTAGTGGTGCTTTCGACAGCTTCGACATTTCACGCGAGAGTTTCTTTGCAACCAACAAGAAAGGAGAAGTATTCCTTGACAGTCTGTTACGCTATGGGCAACGCTACCAACAGGGACAGAAGGAAATGATGAACTCACTTTTTGGTGGTGACAATGCAGTGGAGATTGCCACACCTCCCATTCCGCAAAGCGAGAAATGGAGTGACCTGGAACGACTGAACAAGGAGCGTGAACTGGTGGGCATCTACCTCTCTGCTCATCCGTTAGACAGCTATAGCGTCGTACTGGAACACCTGTGCAACACCAGGTGTGACGAATTGGCAGACGTCAGCAAACTGACAGACAGAGAAGAGCTCGTACTGGGTGGCATCGTCACCAATGTTGAAGAACGAGTGACCAAGAATGGTAAGTATTGTGGATTTGTTACAATTGAAGACTTCAAAGGCTCTGGTCAACTGGCCTTCTTCGGCGAGGAATGGGCGCATTGGAAAAACTGGTTCATCACTGGTGGAACACTCTTCATTAACGCTAAGCTAATGCCACGTTGGCAGAATAATCCTCAATTGGAACCGAGGGTACAGAGGATAGAGTTTCTGCAGACGGTGAAGGAAAATGCGTTCGACCATATCACCCTCAACATCAACACCAGCCTGCTGGACGATGATACCGTGATACTTCTCAACAACGCCATTGAGCAAAACCCAGGAAAGACGGAGCTTCTCATCAACCTGTACGACAACAAGAAAGAGAACCAAGTGCTACTGAAAAGCCAAAACAAAACGATTGACGTAAACCTGCATCTGCTACAAAGCATAGAAAAAATTGCAGGTGTTAACTATGCTTTCGGATAAGTGGCACACTATTTGCTATAGAACCAATGAAAGAACTATTATAAACCCAAAAGACAACAACTAATTATGGAAGTAAAAATCACAAGCGAAAACTTTGAGAGCCTCAAGAACGGTGAACAGCCACTCGTAGTAGATTTCTGGGCAACATGGTGTGGACCATGCCGCATGATAGCCCCTGTTCTTTCTGAACTGGCTCAGGAATACGACGGAAAGATTACCGTTGGTAAATGTGACGTAGAAGAAAACGACGAGCTGGCAGCCGAGTTTGGCATCCGCAACATACCAACCATCATCTTTATGAAAGACGGTGAAATAGTCGATAAGCTGGTAGGTGCAGTGCCCAAGGCAAAACTCGAAGAGAAATTCAAATCTCTACTTTAACCTGACGTGTGCCGTCTGTCTGTTCGCTGATAGTGACACTAACGGCATCTGAAGGTAGCAAGGATTCTACCAACTCGGGCCACTCTATGAAACAGAGTGCGCCCGAGTAAAAATAATCCTCGTAACCCATGTCATAGACTTCTTCCAACTTCTTGATACGATAGAAGTCGAAATGGTAAATGGACTGCCCATTTGCCGAGTATTCATTGACAATAGCGAAGGTAGGACTGGTAATGACATCCTCCACTCCCAGCTCTTCGCAAACAGCTTTTATAAACGTGGTCTTACCAGCGCCCATCGTGCCATAGAATGCAAACACATGGTGGTCGCCTATGAGTTGTACAAACTGACGTGCTGCAGCACGTATCTGTTCTATATCCTTTATTTCTATTGTTTCCATTATTCTATATTCTAACTAACGTTTCTTACCCTTCATGCTGACCAACGGAATAATCATTTCCTCCATGGAGATGCCTCCATGCTGGAACGTGTCTTTGTAGTAACTGACGTAGTAATTGTAGTTATTAGGATAGGCAAAGAACGCGTCGCCAGTAGCAAAGACGTAGCTGGTAGAAAGATTAGGAGCAGGAAGCAATGCCTGCTGAGGATTTTTGATGACAAAAAGGTCCTTGGAGCTATAGGCGAGGTTTTTGCCCAGCTTATAGCGCAAGTTAGTGTTCGTATTACGATCACCCACAATCTTCTCTGGTTTGGTACAGCGAATGGATCCGTGGTCTGTGGTAATGATGACGTGATAGTCCTTCTGTGCCAACACCTTAAACAATTCGCTGACCACAGAATGACGGAACCATGACTGGGTGATGCTGCGATAAGCCGACTCGTTATTGGCCAATTCACGTACCATACGAGACTCCGTACGAGCATGACTGAGCATATCGATAAAATTGAACACCACGACATTCAGGTCGTTCTTCTCCAACGTGTTGAGCTGAGCAAGGAAACGTTCTGCCTCGGCTGACGTGTTTATCTTATGATAAGAGAACGTGTTATGGCGACGATAACGGTCAAGCTGGGTTTGAATGAGTGGCGCCTCGTTAAGGTTTTTGCCTTCCTCTTCGTCTTCGTCAACCCACAGGTCTGGGAACATCTCAGCAATCTTGTTGGGCATCAAACCAGAGAAGATGGCATTACGGGCATACTGTGTAGCAGTAGGAAGAATGCTACAGTATAACTGCTCGTCAATATCGAACTGGTCGCTTAGTTCTGTCTCCAGTATCTTCCACTGGTCATACCTGAAATTATCAAACACGACAAGAAACACCTTCTCCCCTGCATTGAGGCATGGGAAGACTGCCGTTTTGAATATAGCAGGCGAAAGCAAAGGGAAATCCTCGCCGCTGGTTCCTTGAAGGGAGGAGAGACGTGCCATCCAGTCCATGTAGTTCTTCTTGATGAACTTTGCAAAACCCAGATTGGCTTCTTCCTTCTGCATGTGAAGCATCTCTGTCATGGCAGAATCGGTAGAGCTTAGCTCCAGCTCCCAGTGGACCAAGCGACGATAGACGTCTGTCCAGTCTTGCCATGTGCGACAATCCATTATCTGCATGGCAATCTGCTGGAACTGCTGCTGGTATCCGCTCTGTGTCTCCTCTGTCACCAATTCCCTACGATGAATATTCTTCTTCAGCGTCAACAATATCTGGTTGGGATTCACTGGCTTAATGAGATAGTCGGCTATCTTACGACCGATGGCCTGATTCATGATGTCCTCTTCCTCACTCTTCGTAACCATTACTACAGGAACCGAAGGTGCAATCTCCTTGATACGCTGCAGGGTGTCAAGTCCTGACAAACCTGGCATCATCTCGTCCAACAGCACCAAGTCGAAATTATGCTGCCTACACTGGTCAATGGCATCTGGTCCATTGGTTACTGTAATCACCTCGTAGCCTTTCTTCTCGAGGAATAGCAGATGGGGACGGAGCAGTTCCATCTCATCGTCAGCCCATAGTAATAGTCCGTTTGTCATCTGTAAAAATCTTCGTCAAATTCTATATATCCATTATTATTAGGAGAGTCAGGAGCAAAAGGATCCCATTGGTCATCAGGAGTCGTTGGTGTATCCGTGCCTTCAGCATCGTCAGGGTCTTCCACTATATTCTCCGGATCGCTCAATAGCGGGTCATTACTAATGTCAAGTGGTGCCAGCTCGCGTTCGTAGAACTCGTCATAGTCATTATAACTGAACGAGATACCCAGTTTTTGCAGATTCTCATCACTAATCATAAGGTGACGACAGCCCTGCAAACGGTCTTTCATCTGAGGGTCGGCATAGAGCATATGCACATACTGACGTACCTCGTCATAACTGAGGAAACCTTTGACAACCATTCGACTGACGCCATCACCATGTTCCACTTCAATCTCGAAGTTTCGCACCAGGTAATTGGTAAAGTTATAACGTGCCAGCTCATAGAGCAACTGGTTGCCATTGATGGAGTCTGGACGATAAGCCAGCACGAAGTTGAAACGTGTGTTACGCTCTATGCTCAGCGTATCAATGGCTGTAGAGTCACGCTCGTTCATCACGGCATCGCGACGACTCCACACGTCGCCCATATCGAAATGTCCTCCATGTAAGCGACGACCCTCCTGCACGCCACGAACTATCATACCTGCAATGGAACTGACCTCGCTGTCAGGATATTTCTCTACCACTTCCCTCATGCGTACCAGACAGGAGTCTGCCTGTCCTGCATTCAACAAGGTAAGACCTTCAATGAACAGGAACTTGGGGCGATGGGCTCCTTGTGGGAAACGCTCCATAGAGATGCGTGCATTTCCCATTACCTCCTGAACACGCTCAGCCTGAAATGCATTATATGTTGCAGCATACAGGGAGTCTTCAATATGCACACCAAAACGGGCGTTCTCTTCAAAATAGGGGTCGCTTAACAATATGGTCCACTGACTTTCAGGAAAGTCTTGCTGCATGCGTTTCAAACATTCCTGGGCTTTCTGGTGACGTCCTTGTCGAGAATAAAGCAAGAACAAATGATACCATGCCTCGTCATTACGGGTATAGTCTGGGAAGTTGCTTGTCAGCCTCAACAGGAAACGCTCGCTGGAGCGCAGATTGTCGAGCTTATCCTTAAAGATAACACCTGCATTCATCAGTCCATCGCTCAACAGCGCATTGCTGGCAGCCATTTGCTCCTCTGTGAATGGTATCTGAGCAAGATAGTACTCACGCTGATGAGGATCAAGGGCTGCACTGTCTGTTGGAGTATTGTCATCCTGAGGAGTCACATCATTTGCCAATATGCTGTCAGTAGGCAAATCCATGCTGTCTGCCAATGCCTCTACATCGTCCATACGTACTACGGTACGGTTGGTACGCTGCCAGTTATCAACATTCTCACGCTTACCCCACTGACGCTCGAAGCTTTGTTTACCTTGACTGACGGCTTGAGGATTATAGAAATACCACAACCCTGACTGCTGAGGTGAAGTAGGTGTTGCAGGAGTTGTCGTGGCTGGTAGCCTGCCGTCTGTTGCTTGGGCTGCAATAGCCTGTTCGGCCTCTGCCTCTTCACGCGCCAGACGTTCCTCACGTTCTTTCTTCTTCAGCTCTTCTATCACTCGGTCAATAGCTGCCAAGCGCTCTGCTTCTGGCATACGTGCCAATGCCTGCAATGAGTCCTGTAGATGGACGGCTTCAGTGTGAGGTACCAATTCGTCAAGAATGACAGAACGACGCGACAGCTGTTCGTAGTCAGGACGTTCACGATCCAACAAGCCAATTGCCTCGCCATAGCAACGACGGGCATCACTGTATTTCTCTGTTTGCCAATAAAGGTTGCCCAGGTTCAGCAACAACACACCTTTCTCTATGCCACTTCGTGTAGCTTTCTTGTTACCTGTCTCGTATGCTTCAATGGCATGAATGGTATCATTCTCCGACAGATAGATATTTCCTATGGCATAATATACTTGGTCAAGATAATCCTTGTTATTATCGGATGCCGCCATACGACGCAACTTGCTGATCATCTTTTTCGACTGACCCTTTGCCATCACCTCTGTAGAGGCAATACGTGCATTGAAGTCCAGTTCGTAAGGAGGATTCATACGCGACACCTTACGAAAGGCACGATATGCTTCATCACGATGCCCAAGTCTGGCTTGCAACTGTCCCATGAGGAACCACTCACGTGCACGCTGGGTCCGACGACGCTCGTGCTTGATAACCTGACGAAGAAAAGGTACGGCTTCTTCGTACTGACCATTACGAATATAATAGTCAGCGCGAGCATAGTCCCAGTCCTTTACTGCACGGAAGTCCATAGAGTCACGCTGCATCTGACGTAGCACGTCACCTGCTTCGTAAATCCACCCTAACTCAGTGTAGCTTTTCGTCAGCCATGCACGCGCAATACCGTTTATGTGAGGACGTGTCTGATAGAGACGACTCATATAAGAGAAGGTAGCTGCAGCTTCTTCAAACTGTCCTTTCTGGAATTGTGACTTTCCTAACAAAAGCCATGCCTTCCAAATAAAGGGGTTATACTCACGACGCGAGAGCCACTCAATATCACGTGGTGTCTTCCGACGACCCTGAGGCCATTCGGGTTTACGCTTGATACTGTGACGACGTATGGCTTTCTCTGACTTCTCTATGGCACGATCAAAATGCGAAGAGCCGATGTTACGGGTGTTCTTGTCTGCCACAGGGTACAAGGGAATCAGCTCTGTAAAATTGTCATGATGGCCTTTTTCTTGTTCTTGAGAACCCTCAATAAACGCCTGCGAACCATTATAATAGATGTTATAACGGGCATGGAAGGCATGGAAGAAACGACTCTTTGCCGTGTTTTGCTTGGATGCGCAAGAAACCAGAAGCGTCAGCACACCAATGAAAAGAAGGGTGGAAAGAGGAGTATGAAGAGACGAACCGCCACACTTCTCCTTTTCAACTTTCTCCTTCTCCTTGATGGAAGTGGCAAGGTCAGCCAATTTACATTCAGAACGACTGGTGCACGAAGCACAATCGTTCTCTGCCTTCACGATAGGCTCATCCTTGTCACCCCACGAGAGCAGGGCGGCAACCACACCAAGAGCGATGATAGAACCTATGATAATGAGGGCAAATGTCATACTATCTTATGCCGGAACAATTTCGAAACCTGCCTGACGCAAGTCATCCCAATAACGAGGATAGGACTTGCTGACTACACCTGGATTATTGATCTTCAAACCATCAATACGGAAGGCTGCCGGAGCAAAGGATAAAGCCATACGATGATCTTCGTAGGTATTGATGCCTTCTTCTAATGAAGGCTCACACCGTTCTCCACTCCATATCAGTTCTGTGCCGTCACCTTCACGCAGGACATAGCCTAACTTGCGCATCTCGAAAATAAGAGCATTGATGCGATCAGTCTCTTTTATCTTCAGCGTAGAAAGACCACGGAAGTGGAAAGGAACACCCATCACAGCACAACAGACCACAAAGGTCTGAGCCAAATCAGGAGAATTCACAAAATCATACTCCAGTCGAGGCACTCCCCTGCCACTACGGCGCAATGTTACCGTGGTCGGCTTGCCTGCCTCCGTAGTGTCAAACGATGTCTTTACACCTAATAAACTGAAGATATAACGTACAGAGGAATCGCCCTGACGTGAACCATCAACCAAGCCCTCTAAACGTATTTCATCGTCTTCATTCTGCGACAGTGCCATCATCTCATACCAGTAGGATGCTGCACTCCAGTCATTCTCAATGTAATAATCACACACCTGATAGGGAGTCGGACTAACCTGTATCGTGTCTATATCGCTCCACTCTGCCTTGGCACCATACTGATGCATGACCGAAAGCGTAAGGTCTATATATGGACGAGAAATAATATTGCCTGTCAGACGCAGTGTCAAACCATTCTCCAACGTGGGACCTATCATGAGTAAAGCAGAGATATATTGCGAACTGACATTGCCAGGCATCTCCAACATGCCACCCTTCAAACGGCAACCTGTTACGCGAAGTGGGGGGTAGCCCGTCTCACCTAAATAATCTATATCAGCCCCCAGATAACGAAGAGCATCCACCAATAACTTGATAGGACGATGCTTCATGCGCTCAGTGCCTGTCAGCACGTGGCTATGACCTTCAAGAACACTAAGATAAGCCGTCATAAAACGCATGGCTGTTCCGCCAGCCTTGATGTCGATGGTTTCCGGCATCTCGCTTAAAGCACGTATAATGACTGCCGTGTCGTCACAGTCACTCAGATTCTTTGGAAGTATCTTACTACCTGATAAGGCATGAATAATCAGTGCACGGTTCGAAATGCTTTTCGATGCAGGTAACTTAATGGTTTGCCGCAACAAACCAGGGGCTTTGATGGTATATTGCATATCGTCTTACACATTATTTATATATAATAACTTGCAAATATACAAATTATTTTAATAAGCAGCCAAGGAAATAGCATAAATAACAAAAATTATCATTGTTTTACCGAAAAAGTATGGCAAAAATTTGGATGATTCAGAAAAACGTCGTACCTTTGCAACCGCTTTTAAGAGCAAAGGATCGGGATTTAGCGCAGTTGGTAGCGCACACGTCTGGGGGGCGCGAGGTCGCTGGTTCGAGTCCAGTAATCCCGACTAAAGGAAAAGGAGTTGGAAACCAATTGGTTACAACTCCTTTCTTTATGCCCGACAGCTTACTCCATTGCTAAGCATTTCTACCTTATCAATATCTCTCTTGGAACATATCGCTGCATGTCTAATAATAAAAACACTTAAAACTACCCCCGGGAATTGCTGTTATTGGTTAATAATCAGTATATTTGCAGCGATTATATATAACCTATGTCAAATAGATTCAGACAAAAACTATAAGGCAATGAAAAAGGTAATCATTCTTTTGATGACAGTTATGAGTACATTACAACTACAGGCACAGGACGAGAACTTCTGGATCTTCCTATGCTTCGGACAGTCGAACATGGCAGGACAGGCGCC
>JAFPED010000048.1 GCA_017423565.1 Prevotella sp.
CCGGTTCGTCGAACCCTTATGGACGAGATAGACTGGAATGACCGTATGATTGGTATAAAGGGAACGCGCGGTGTCGGCAAGACAACATTTCTGTTGCAGTACGCCAAGGAGCACTTTGAATTGGGTGACATGCATTGCCTGTATATCAACATGAACAATTTCTATTTTCAGGGACGCGGCATTGCCGACTTTGCAGGCGAATTTTGCCGCCACGGCGGTCGCGTACTGCTGATAGACCAGGTGTTCAAACAGCCAAACTGGTCGAAAGAACTGCGTAAATGCTATGATCTTTATCCTTATTTGAAGATTGTCTTCACCGGCTCCAGCGTCATGCGTCTGAAGGACGAGAACCCTGAGCTTAATGGTATTGTCAAATCGTACAACTTACGTGGCTTTTCCTTCCGCGAGTTCATAAATCTTATGACCGGAAACGCTTTCCGTCCTTATACCCTGGAGGAAATCCTGACAGACCACGAACACATCGTCAAGCAGATATTGCCAAAGGTTTCTCCTAGCCGCAATTTCCAGGATTATATCCATCATGGTTTCTATCCGTTTTTTCAGGAGCACCGCAACTACTCCGAGAACCTGTTGAAGACGATGAACATGATGACAGAGGTGGATATCCTATTGGTCAAACAGATTGAATTAAAGTATCTTACAAAAATCAAGAAGCTGTTCTACCAGTTGGCAGAGGAAGGTCCGAAAGCTCCTAATGTGAGCAAGTTGGCTACTGATATTGAGACCAGCCGTGCTACCGTCATGAACTACATCAAGTACCTTACTGATGCGCGCATGCTGAATATGATATACCCTTTGGGTGAAGAATTCCCCAAGAAGCCGTCTAAGGTTATGCTTCATAACTCAAACATGTTGTATGCCATCTACCCTATCCATGTAGACAAGCAGACGGCCATGGAGACGTTCTTCGTCAATTCGCTGTGGAAAGACCATAAGGTAAACCAGCAAGGCCGCGACCAGTATTATATAGTGGACGGGCAGTTAAAGTTCCGCATCTGTGACGCTACGTTGCGAAATAAAATAAGGTTCGCGCAGGATATTTACTATGCCAGATATAATACGGAAATTGGTCGCGACAACCAAATACCGCTGTGGCTGTTGGGATTCCTTTATTAGCAGTTTATAATTAATAATGTATTATATAGTTCAAAAACTTAAACTTCAAAGTTCAAATAATTTTTTTAATCTATTCTAAACAAATGGCTAAAGAAAAGAAATTTATCACCTGTGATGGTAACGAGGCTGCGGCTCACGTGAGTTACATGTTCTCTGAGGTAGCTGCTATCTACCCCATCACCCCGTCTTCGCCTATGGCGGAGCATGTTGACGAGTGGGCTGCCCGTGGTCGCAAGAACCTGTGGGGCCAGACCGTCAGTGTTCAGGAAATGCAGTCTGAGGCTGGTGCTGCCGGTGCCGTTCACGGTTCGCTGCAGGCTGGTGCCCTCACCACTACGTTTACTGCTTCTCAGGGTCTGCTGCTGATGATCCCCAACATGTACAAGATTGCCGGTGAGCTGATTCCCTGCGTGTTCGACGTTTCTGCCCGTACGCTGGCCAGCCACTCTCTGTGTATCTTCGGTGACCACCAGGACGTGATGGCTTGCCGTCAGACTGGTTTCGCTATGCTCTGCGAAGGTTCAGTACAGGAGGTTATGGATATGACAGCCGCTGCTCACCTTGCTACACTTGAGACCTGCGTACCGTTCGTGAACTTCTTCGATGGTTTCCGCACTTC
>JAFPED010000049.1 GCA_017423565.1 Prevotella sp.
ATTCATGTCAAGGTACTTGCTCCAGCCGGTAGCCATGTCAAAGGCGTTGGCCTTGTAGTTCTGGCCATAATTCGCCCATTTTGGGTCGTTATATGGGTAAACCGATACACCAAGGCTGAAGTATCCCTTCTTAGGAGCAATCTTCTCGCCCTTGCTGTTGACGATGTTTGCGTAGCTGAGACGATAGATCTTGGCAGCATTGAGTGCACTCTCCAAGTCGGTGACTATCTGATTGGCTGTGGTATTCTTGCCTTCGTCCAGTCGCTCTGCCAGGTTGACAGCGAAGTCAAGTGCATCAACGAAATAGCAGTCAAACTCCAGGACGTATGTCTTTGCCATAGCAGCATCAATCTGTGCTGTCCTCGTTGCATCCTTACCATAGTAGTCACATACGAGGGTGGCCAGCTTCTTCATCTGTGCATTGATGTCTGCCAGCTTGTTTGAGCGCCAGCAAGCCCAGTCACAGTTATTATGGGGCGACTCATCCTGATCCTGCAATTTTTTCACATTGAGGAAGTACCCGTTGTAGTCTGCCTCCTTGTACTGTCCATCTATCTGCGCAGCCTTCTCAAAGTCATCAGGCGAACTGTTGATGGCATTGATGATGTCGTATATCAGGGCTGGAATGGCACGTGATACGTGTGAGCTGCAGAACTGGTAGTCGCAGTATGGAGCAAGCTCCGTCAGCACCTCCATCTGTCCCATCATGCAGCCACACCAATAGATGGCCTTCAGGTGGGTGTTCGTCTGCTGCAGTGCATCAGCAATGGCACGCTCGCCGAGACCGTAAGGATTGTTGTCTTTGTTGGTAGGATTCAGATGGTTGTTGTCGTATGCAATGGCACGTGTCACCTCCTCTGAGAGGTCAAGGCCGCCGCCGTGGTTCATAGGCATGAAGATATAGTTCTCAGCCGGCACGTTCTGCTTTACCCAGTTGATGTATTCCACCAGTGTGGCAGTCTTGTAGAGAGGCACCTCCGATGCGTTCTTATACTTATACTTAGCGCGATAGCCCGCCTTGCTGAAGTCTGTCTGTGGAGTCAGCTCATAGCGGTAGCAGGTAGCCCAGTCGCTGACGAGGTCAGGCACTTTATTACCATATTTAGAGGCATCCTTCGATGTGTTGAACATCACAGCGAAGCGCACCTGATTGCTGGGGACGCTGAGAGCCTTTAAGATGCCGGGGATGGCACCCTCATACCAGTTGTCCAGGTTTCCGCCACCACAGCCATAGAACATAATCGTGTACTTGGCCTTCTGCTGCACGGGAGGCGTAGTGCCGCCACCGTCAACACTGTCATCGTTGTTGCTGCACGATGCAAATGAAAGACCCATTACCACTCCGAAGAGGGCAACCAACATGAGTTTCAATGATTTCTTCATCATTTCTTTGCTTTTTTGTTTAATAATCCTTTCTTTATGATCCACGCGATGTCTGCGTATGATGAAAACAAACATCCACCGCAAAAATCGGCGCAAAGTTAGTAAAAAAATATAAATAAGACTAATTTTTGCGCAATTTTATTTAGTCACTGGGACAGATTCTTGGGTATGATGGCCTTTGCGCCCACCCCTTGCGCACTTCATTCCTGTCCCCATGTAATCCTAAAAATCTTCGCCAAAACCTTGTAACTCTCGGAATTATTTCCTATCTTTGCACCGTAATATCAAACTTATGAGATTCTATAAGAAAGTCTGGGGCATTATCTGGGAGTTCACCTCCATATCAGAGTTCATTTCGTTCACGGTCGGGAGGATCCTTGGCGTCATTATCTTTTTCGGAGGCATCTTCCTGCTGGTAAAGTGCCCTGGAGACTCCGACACCGAAGAGCCAAGATTCGTCAACCCCACCACCCCCGTCTACGAAGCCAGCGACTTAAGGTACGAAGATCCGGTAGAAGAATAACATATGAGCGACGAACAAGCATATAATATTCAAGGACTGGATGAGTACATCCGGCAAGGCG
>JAFPED010000004.1 GCA_017423565.1 Prevotella sp.
CTTCTGGAATCCAATCTCCTGGTCGTTGTATCGCACGTTGAAGTTCTGAAGGGTGACACGACTGATGTCTGCTGTGAAGGCTGTAGGCTTTTTATCTTTATGCTTTTTCCCTTTACTTTCTTTCTGGATGGCATCAATGATAAACTGGTAATTTGCCGCCGAGTCGGGATTCTCCTTGTGTATCTCAGCACGCAAACCATTGATTCTTGCATTCGAGATGCTCACCTTGTGATGTAAAAGGTCCGACAAGCTGACTGCTGCAGACAAAGACTTCACCTGTAGCATCTTACGATGCTGCAAGTCTTCGACCTCTACGCCCAGGAACTGGATACGCTGATCGAAGAGATTGATGCTAACACCATCAACTGCCACCTCTGTCTTCAACTTTTCCGACAGTAACTCTGTCACAAGCGCAAGCACCCGGTTCTGCACATACCGGGAATTGAGCAGTATCGTTATCACACTTGCCAGCAAGAGCAAGGATATGATGATTGAAGAGAAAATCTTTAAAAAACGCCTTTTATCCACAGCCTTTCTTCCTTTCATTGTCTTTTTGATTTCCAGTCCACTTTCTAAATATGGTGGAGCCATTCATCATTCATTCGACATTATTCTTTTGCAAATTTACAGAAGTTTTCCTTTTATTTATGCTGATTAACAATGATTAACCCCATGCGACATATAGTTTCCCAAACAGTCGTAATACAAAAAAATTACATCATGTTACATAAAAAAAAGGAAAAGACACTTGTTTGTTACTATTTTTTTCTTATATTTGCAATCATATCGTTAACAACCATGAAGACAAGACCATTTACAACTGGCATTGTCGTGACTATTCCGACTGCCCAGCATCTTAGCGAACGTAATGCAAAGGCAGGAATCACCCTCGCTACGGTTTTTTGACATACCCGGTTACTTCTCAAGAACATATAACCTTTTCATCAGCAGAAATGATGTTATGAATAAAAAAAATTGAACTATTTCTTGAAAAATTGTTTCATGAATCATTTTTTCAAGACAGAGAACGATTATTTTTAGACCTCATAACTATTAGTTCGTAATTTTGTCGCAAAATATATTTAGTACTAACCCAAAACGTTAAATCAAATGGAAAAAGTAAAGAGATTTTTGCTGAGTTTTATACTCATCTTTGCGTGTACTTCCATTTACGCGCAAACAGAAATCACTGGTACTGTGATCGATGAGACCGGAGAAGGAGTCATCGGTGCCACAGTGAAGGAGAAGGGAACGTCGAATGGTACGGTGACCGACATCGACGGAAACTTCAAGTTGAAGGTGGGAGTGAATCAGACACTCGTCATCTCATACATCGGCTACGACAATGTCGAGGTGCCTGCTACACCCGGCATGAAGGTAGAGCTGAAGGAAAATGCATCGGAACTGGCCGAAGTGGTGGTAACGGGTTATCAAACCCAGCGTAAAGCTGACCTCACAGGATCAGTGGCAGTGGTGAAGACCGATGAGCTGAAGACTTCATCGGATACTGACCCTATGCGTGCATTACAAGGTAAGGTGCCAGGCATGACCATCACACACGATGGCTCACCTGTTGGTGCCGGTACTGTACGTATCCGTGGTATCGGTTCGTTTAATTCATCACAGGATCCGCTCTTCATCATCGACGGAGTGCCCACGACGACCAACCTGAACACGTTGAACATGAACGATATTGAGTCAATGCAGGTATTGAAAGATGCTGCCTCTGCTTCTATCTACGGTTCTCGTGCTGCAAACGGTGTCATCATCATCACAACCAGAAGTGGAAAGAAGGGCGACAAAGTGAAGGTTGACTTCTCTGCTAACCTGACCGCTCAGTTCTACAACTCTCAGACCATGATGAAGCTGGCTAACACTGCCGAATATGCAACCTCTATGGCACAGGCTGCCATGAACGACGGTCTTGATCCTGAGCAGTATGCCAACAACTACGGATTGACGCTCTACGCTGAAAAAGGAACACCTGTCAGAGCTTACGACCCTGCCACTGGCGAGATGCGTAACTTCACCGTCAACGGTTTATATGAGGGGTACATCAACTCTAAGCGTACCATGCGATTCTCTGACACCGACTGGCTGGATCAGATTTCCCGCACAGGTTTCATGCAGAACTACGACCTCTCTATCTCAAATGCAACAGAAAAGACATCTGCATTGGTATCATTCGGTTATAAGAAGAACAACGGTATCTTGAAATACACCGACTTCGAGAGTATTTCCGGACGTATCAACACCAGCTACAAGGTGAACAAACTTGTGACCATCGGTGAGAACGCAACCATCACCTATTCTAACCAGGTGGACTGCCAGCCGCTGGAGAACGCCCTGAAGATGGCTCCAACCGTTCCTGTCTATGAGGAAGACGGAGTAACATTCTCTGGTCCTGTCGGTGGTATGAGCGACCGTCAGAACCCATTGCGTGAGCTTTATCACAACCGTGACAACCGTCTGAAGATCTGGCGTATCTTCGGTAATGCATACGTCAACATCACTCCTCTCAAGGGTCTGCTGCTTCGTTCGAACTTTGGTATCGACTACGATGCCGGATTCATCCACTCGGTAACTTACACATGGCACTCTGACGTGGTGAACAACTCCACTCCTGCTGCTACAGTATCTCAGGCTAACGACATGAAATGGACTTGGTCTAACACCGCCACCTATAACTTCACACTGGCTGCTGAACACACATTCAACATCCTCGCCGGTCTGGAGCTTCATAGTCAGACACGTGACGACTTCTCTTCTTATGCACAGATGTACGCACTGGAAAACTATAAGTACATGTGGCCGAATGCTTCAACAGGTACTCAGCGTGCTACCGGTATTGAGGAAGGCTACCACCTTGTCTCTCTGTTCGGTAAGATTGACTATAACTGGAAAGACCTGCTGCTGGCTTCATTCACCATCCGTCGTGACGGTTCCAGCCGATTTGGTGAGAACAACCGCTACGGTACATTCCCCGCTGTGACATTAGGTTATCGTATATCACAGAATCTCAACCAGTCTTGGATTGACGACTTGAAGATTCGTGCATCATGGGGTGAGACCGGTAACCAGGCAATCTCCAACTATGCCCGCTACGGACTTTATGCCGCTACATACGGTGGAGGCCGCAACGAGTCTACAGCCTACGACCTTGCACTGGCTGGTTCTGGCATATTCCCCTCTGGATTCAGAGCAACACAGTCACAGAACAACAACTTGAAGTGGGAGACAACGATACAGTATAACGTCGGTCTTGACTACACGCTCTTCGGAAGTGAAATATACGGTACTGTCGATGCATATATTAAAAAGGTGAAAGACATGCTCATCAATCCTGCTTATCTGGGTTCTATGGGTGAAGGTGGTGCTTCATGGCTCAATGGTCCGAGCCTCCAGAACTGGGGTATGGAATTTGCTTTGGGCTATCGCCACACTACCGCTTACGGCCTGCGTTACAACATCAACGGAAACCTCGACTTCTATCGCAGTAAGGTAACTTATCTGCCGGAGACGACAACAGGTTCATACGTACACACTGCCAAGGAGAACCTCGTACAGTCGAAGCGTCCTTATGGAAGTATCGTCGGATACGTGGTTGACGGACTCTACCAGAGTCGTGAAGAAGTACTGGCAAGCGGTCAGGAGAATGCCCGCGTGGGTGGTCTGAAGTATGCTGACCTCGACGGTAACGGTGTCATCAACGAACTTGACCAGACTTGGATCTTCAGTCCAGTTCCCAACTTCTCTTGGGGTCTGAATTTTGAACTCGGATACAAAGACTTCGACTTCTCAATGTTCTGGCAGGGCGTTGCCGGACAGGATGTGTACAACGACCAGAAGTTCCAGACAGACTTCTATAGCATCACGGATGCCGGTTCAAACAAAGGAAACCGCATGCTCGGTGCTTGGACTACTGCTAACACAGGTTCATCAATTCCTGCTCTGACCACGAACAATACGGGTAACGAAGGAAGAGCTTCAACCTACTTCGTTGAGAATGGTTCTTACGCTAAACTGCGTCAGGTACAGATCGGTTACACTCTCCCCGGTGCTATCACGAAGAAGTTCAATATGAGCAGCCTGCGATTCTACATCTCTGGTCACAACCTGCTGACTCTGAAGAGTAGCAACCTCACTTGCTCTGATCCTGAGAACCCAAGATGGGCTTATCCTAACAGCACTTCATTCTCATTCGGACTACAGGCTTCATTCTAATTGAACTTTTCAAAACAGCGAAAGCCAGCACGTCTGGCACTATCGTGACGAAATTAAATGGATAATTGAAAATTGAAAATAAAAAATTATGATTACCAAATATATCAAGAATATAGCAGCTGTGGGGTTTGTGTGTTGCATGGTTAATGTGGCATTCACAAGCTGCAACGACTTCATTGATGTCGAGCCTCAAGGTGTCATTAGTGAAGACCTGGCAATGAGTCAGCCCGATGAAATGGTAACATCGGCTTACGCTAAACTGGGTGACGACTGGTACACCTATCCTTTCAATCTCTGGCCTTACGGCGACGTCAGCAGTGACGATGCCATGAAGGGCGGCTCAGGTACTACCGATACCAACTACCACCCCGTGGAGGTTTGGTCTACACTGACAGCATCTACACCCGACCACATGGATGAGTTGTGGTATCACTTCTATTGCAGCATCTCACGTTGCAACCGCGCCCTTGTATCGCTGGCCGAATATGGCGAAAGCAAGCTGGGTGCTGAGACCACGAAGATTCGTGAGGGTGAGGTCCGCTTCCTCCGTGCACACTTCTACTTCAAGCTCGTCCAGTTGTGGTATCAGGTACCCTGGGTTGACGAAGAGGTATATAAGAACCACACTGAGGAGCAGACTCCCAACAACGCCTTCAGCCATGAGGAGCTGATGCAGAAAATCATCGACGACTTCAAGTTTGCCTACGATGTACTTCCTACTGTTCAGCCACAAGGTGGTCGTGCTAACAAGACTGCTGCTGCAGCTTATCTGGCTAAGTGCTATCTGACAATGGCATGGGGCGACGGATACGAGGCTAACACTGGTGTCTCTCACATCAACCAGCAGTACATGCAGGAAGTGGTGAAATACACCGATGTGGTAAAGGCTAATCCGGCTTACGGCTATCTGGAAGACTTTGGAGACATCTTCCTGCCGGAATATAAGAACTCTAAGGAAAGCGTCTTTGCCGTACAACACTCCGACTATCAGGATGACAACACCCTCTACGGACGTGGCAACTGGTCGAACATGCTGAACGGATGCTGGGGTATCTGGTCATGCGGATGGGACTTCCACAAACCCACACAGAACTTGGTGAACGCCTTCAAGACGAAGGACGGTCTGCCAATGTTCGACGACTACAACAATGTGACGAGTTATCCTACCAACGGCGTTCCTACTGCTCAGAAGTGGGATCCGCGCCTCTTCCACACCGTCGGCATGCCTTCCTTCCCATACAAGTACGAGACTTCATTCGTAAATGCCAATGGCGAGAGAGTGGAGATGATGACCAAGGACAACTCACGTACACCTAACACCTATGGTTACTATGCCTCTATGAAGGAGGTGCCGCAGCGCGGTAATGGTGAAACCTTCGACAATCCCTGGCAGGCCTTTGCCATGAACGACTACGTGATCCGCTACACCGACGTGATGCTGATGCGTGCCGAGGCTCTCATCGAGACAGGTAAGCTGGAGGAAGCCCGCCAGATCATCAACGACATCCGTCAGCGTGCCAAGAATAGTGTTGCCAAGCACATTTCCTACGCTGCTGACCAGTGCGAGATTGCCCTTTATCCCGCCTCATACTTCTCATCGAAGGAACAGGCTCGCAAGTGCCTGCAGTGGGAGCGCCGCCTGGAGCTTGCCATGGAGTGCGGACGTTACTTCGACCTGCGCCGCTGGGGTATCGCTTCTCAGACACTTAACAAGTTCTTCGAGAAAGAGAAGGACGTGAGCTACGATGGACAGACATACGCTCAGTACTACAAGGACGCTCACTTCACTGCTGGGAAAAACGAATACTTCCCCTTGCCTTACATACAGCTCTTCTATGTGCCCGGTCTTTACACTCAGAACAAGGGATACTAATTTCTGAAGAACAGTAATGATGTAATCAAAAAAAAGATATAATTATGAAACAGACACAATATCGAAGCATGAAAATGATGATGACTCTGCTATGCACAGCTTTCATCGCACTGAATTCATCGCTCTTCATTTCTTGTCAGGACAAAGACATTGAGCGTGAGGGTCTAAAGCTCAAAGCTCCCGATGTCTCTCAAATCACCGGCCAGTTGTCTGGCGACAACTATATCCTCTCATGGCCTGCACTGGCAGGCGACCAGAGGATGCAGGTGGTCATCTACCGCAACGGTACCCTCTCTTCAAGTGAGATCGTTTCAGGCACTTCTTACACTCAGAGGGATGTGCCCACCAATGTACCCTTCGAATATGTTTTCAAGCTCACCGACGGTTCAAACTTCTCTCCTGGAGTGGTAAAGAAGTACACTCGTGAGGGAGCTACGAGCATCAGCGGCGTTCAGATGTCTCAAGTCGACAAGGCTGGAGGATATGACGCACTGGTAGAATGGAACCGTGCTGCAGATGCCCAAAACATTCTCTTCACTGCCACAAACGGGAAGCAGACCATCAACGAGACGCTTGCCGGCTCGGCTACAAGCTATACCATCCCTAATGTGCAGACGGGTGACACTTGGGAAGTGACAATCGTTGCAAAGAACGATAAAGGAACGTCTCTGGCTACACGCTCATCACTCCGCATCGGAAAGACCGCCATCGGATTCCTCAGCGTCTATGCTACTCCCGAGGAACTGATACAGAACGGTGACGACGACGAGGCATCAGCATGGCTGTGGCTCCATGAGCAGTATCCAACAGCACAGTATGTTTACTTCGGTAATATCAAGTCGGTTGCAGACATTGAGCCGTTCCGCGTGCTCTTCTGGCTGCGCGACCTCGAAGGTGTGGGTGAAGATCAGGTGTTTGCAATCCCAGAAGTAGTGCAGAATGCTACTCCATTCATCCGCGACTGGTACAAAGATGGCGGTAGCATCCTCCTCTGGAGCCACGCCACTACTTATGTCGGACACCTCGGAAGGCTCAACCTCGATGACTTGAAGAACAACGACCGTGCCATAGGCACAGGATTTGGCGGCATCAACAGAGATGTATGGAAGATGGCTGTACAGCTCAACCCAGGCTCACGCTTCTCGAAAGACCATTCTACACATCCTATCTTCAAGGGACTGGAAGTAGAGTCGACAGACCGCACGAAACTCATTGCCTTCAAGGGACCAGGATGGACTGAAGACCACAACTGTCTGTTCTTCAACCTGCCCAGCCTGTACACAGGCATAGGCAACCAGGAGGAAGCATGCTATGCTCAGATTACACAGGTATACGGTATCTATCCGCTCGGCACATGGGACAGCCAGATTGACTGGGTAAGCCAGTTGAACGTGTGGGAAGCTCAGCAGGGCAACACCGAGTTCAAGGGCACCATCCTGTGTATCGGTAACGGAGGATGCGAATTCTCTATGAAGAACGAAGACGGAACACCGGATAAGAGTGCATATCCAAAGAATAACATCTATCAGGACAATGTACTCAAACTGGCAAAGAACTCTCTGGAATACCTCAAGACAAGGTAAAGTTGTTTATTTGTAGTTCAGGTAGCTGCCTATTGCTTGGCAGCTACCTTTTTCTTCTTTATCATATCCAACAATTATTATTACGACAAAAAAGAAAAGGATGAAGAGACAAACTATTTTTGCATCAATGATGATGGCTGCTCTGGTACTGATGGGCTGCTCAAAAGACAATTATAAGCCAGACTACAACCCCCTCATCGATGATCCGAAGGAAGAGCAGCCTACCAAGCCCGATGAGCCGGCAGCACAGAGCGGCTATGATGAGCAGTACCGTCCGCAGATTCACTATACTCCTGCCAAGAACTGGATAAACGACCCGAACGGCATGGTCTTTGTAGATGGGACATACCACCTCTTCTACCAATACAACCCGCAGGGCAACGTATGGGGTAACATGTCATGGGGACATGCCACCTCTACCGACCTCATGCACTGGAAGGAGCAGCCTGTGGCTCTTACACGTGATGCGCTGGGTGCCATCTTCAGTGGCTCATGCGTCATTGACAAGAACAACACCTCTGGCTTCGGTGCCAATGCGATGGTAGCCCTCTACACCTCAGCGGGCGAAACGGGCGACGTGGCTGGCAAACAGCAGCAGAGCATCGCGTACAGCACAGACGGCGGCAAGAACTTTACCGTCTACTCGGGCAACCCGGTCATCAAGAACAACGACGACAACCTGCGCGACCCGAAGGTGTTCTGGCATGAAGCAAGCAAGAAATGGATCATGGCGCTTGCCAAAGGCTGGAAGATGGGAATTGAGTTCTATGGAAGCACCGACCTGAAGTCATGGCAGCACTTGAGCACGTTCTTTACCGAACTGAAAGGCCACCCCAGCCTGCAATGGGAATGTCCCGACCTCATACAAATGGGTGACAAGTGGGTGCTGCTCGTCAGCGTCAACCCCGGCGGTCCACTCGTGGGTTCAGGCATGATGTACTTCACCGGTCAGTTCGACGGCACTACATTCACAGCTGATGAACGCGAATACCCCTTGTGGCTCGACTATGGCATGGACAACTACGCCGGTGTCACTTGGAGCAACACAGGTGACAGACGAATCATGATTGGATGGATGAACAACTGGTCATACTGCGGTGACGTACCCTGCTCGCCCTGGCGTTCAGCCATGACCCTGCCCCGCGAGCTGAAGCTCACACAGTTCGACGGCAAGCCGCTGTTGTGCTCTACCGTGGTGAAGGAGATTGATAATATTGCCGGTCCATGGCAAGACATCGACGGTGCAATCAATGCTCCCGATGCCTACCAGTTGCGTCTCACTATCGACCTCGACAAGAACAGCACGGTAACATTGAGCAACGGCAATGATGAGCAGTTCTCTTTTGAGATCCATACCAGTGATCGTTTATTGGTTGCTCACCGTACGTCTGTATCAGGAAACACACGCTTCAACGGCACGTTCTCCATACCTAGCATGCGGGCACCGCTGAACACGACAGGAAACACCGTCACTCTCGACATCTTCGTCGACCATTCGTCGGTGGAAATCTTCACCGCTGATGGCACGATGGCGATGACCAACCTGGTGTTCCCGCAAAGCATCTACAACAAAGTGACTGTAAATGGAGCAAACAACACCAAGAAGGTTCGCGCATTCAAAAGCATCTGGAAATAACTGAACTTATTTAAAGTTCTTACTTTCTATTGTCCAACCAGTGAAGTCGGCAAGCTTCAATTGACGAAAGATTGAACTGTTTGCCGACTTCCCTTTTAATTGCCAGTCAAGCCAGCAAATGGCAAGCTTTGAGAACGAACCGCCATATTCCTCTGCAAACGTGCCGCCATGCCCACTATGTGACAGATTAGCAAAGGCAACGGGGACATGC
>JAFPED010000005.1 GCA_017423565.1 Prevotella sp.
ATGCCTTCGCCGTAGGGTATTCTCGTGTTCAGTCTAAGATGATTACCTTATCCGCGCAAAGACTACTGTCTTTTCGTTCGACCAAGGAATGCAAAATTTAAACCAAATGTATTCCCAATTTAAACCAAATGTATTGCCAATTTAAACCAAATGTATTGCCAATTTAAACCAAATGTATTTCGCGCACATATTAGTCAGAACAAAATTTTACCAATATGATAATTTTTATTTCAAGTCGATATGTTCTTGTAACGGAATTAACGAGGCTGACAAAACAAGGTAAAAAACATTGATTCTTAAACTATTATTTGAAGTCTCGGATGTTAATAAACAATGTAAAATGGCGATTCAAGAAAACCTGAACCCCAAAATGACTAAATGTTGGAAAAACTAAAAAATCTTGTTTTGGTTCTTTTATATTGAAAAAAAGTTGTAATTTTGCAAGTTGAGAATACAATATATAAAAACCAATTATATTATGCTAACAGAACAAGACTTAAAACAGATCAAAGAGAAAGGCATCAGTGCTGAGAAGTTAGAGAATCAGTTAGAACAGTTCAAGACGGGATTTCCGTTCCTGAAGTTAGAAGCTGCAGCAGGTATCGGCCGTGGCATCATGGCTCCTGACGAGTCGTCGCGCAAGCAGTATGTCAACGCATGGGAAGCCTATAAGGGCGATGGAAAACGTGTGGTGAAGTTCGTACCTGCCAGTGGAGCAGCAAGCCGTATGTTCAAAGACATGTTTGCCTTTGTGGATGCTCCCTACGATGTTCCTACGACAGACTTTGAGAAACGCTATTTTGACAACATCAAGAAGTTTGCATTCTATGATGCATTGAATGCTGCATGCCAAAAGAATGAAGGCAAAGACATAGAAGCCCTCATAGCAGAAGGCAACTATAAGGCTGTGGCTGCTAACATGCTGAAGAAAGAAGGTCTAAACTATGGACAGTTGCCCAAGGGATTATTGCTGTTCCACAAGTATGAAGAGGGAGCACGCACACCTATGGAGGAGCACTTAGTTGAGGGTGCTCTCTACGCTGCCAGCGCTGGCGAGGCTCATTTACACTTCACGGTGTCACACGAGCACATGGAGCTGTTCAAGGCAAAGGTAGCTGAGAAGGCTGACGGCTATAGCAAGAAGTATGGCATCAAATACGACATTACGTTCTCAGAACAAAAGCCATCAACTGACACGGTAGCTGCCAATGCAGACAATACTCCGTTCAGGAACGACGACGGCAGTCTGCTGTTCCGTCCAGGTGGTCACGGTGCACTGATAGAGAACCTGAACGAGATTGATGCAGATGTCATTTTCGTGAAGAATATTGACAACGTAGTGCCCGATCGTCTGAAGGGTGACACCGTAGAGTGGAAACAGGTTATAGCCGGTGTACTGGTAACACTTCAGCAGAAAGCTTTTGACTATCTGCGTTTGTTGGATACCGGCAAATATACGCATGAGCAGATAGAAGAGATGATACGTTTCGTTCAGCAAGACTTGTGTTGCCGTAAGGCAGACATCAAGGAGCTGGAGGATGCTGAGCTCGTCATTTACCTGCGTAAGAAACTGAACCGTCCTATGCGCGTCTGTGGTGTTGTGAAGAATGTCGGCGAGCCTGGTGGCGGCCCGTTCCTCACCTATAACCAAGACGGAACAGTAAGCCTGCAGATTCTGGAAAGCTCGCAGATTGACAAGTCGAACACTGCCTACATGGAGATGTTTACCAAGGGTACACACTTCAACCCCGTTGACCTTGTCTGTGCAGTAAAGGACTACAAGGGTGAACCATTCAACCTGCCAGAGTACGTCGATAAGACAACGGGCTTCATCTCTTCTAAATCGAAGAGCGGTAAAGAGTTGAAAGCTTTGGAGTTACCAGGTCTATGGAATGGTGCCATGAGCGACTGGAACACTGTGTTTGTTGAAGTACCTTTGACAACATTCAACCCAGTGAAGACGGTGAACGACCTGCTGAGAGAAGAGCACCAATAAATATGTTTTTTCTTGTCCGTTTCTACCTGACGGATTAATGATATGAGGTGCCGGATAATGCATTCCGGCACCTCATTTTATTATATTATGGTGTAAAATTATAAAAATAAATCATAAATCATCGTTGTAAGTGCTGGATTTTTATTATTTTTGCACCTTGAAATAAAAAGCTAACAACGAAAACTGAAGGATAATTATGGTAAAAATCTCGAAAGAAGCTGCTCTTACCTATCATGAGAGTGGCCGCCCAGGAAAAATTGAAGTAAAGCCTACAAAGGCCTATAGAACACAGACCGACCTGTCGCTGGCGTATTCACCCGGCGTCGCCTATCCCTGTTTGGAGATACAGGAACGGCCTGACGATGCATACCGCTACACAGACAAGGGTAACCTGGTAGCAGTGATTTCCAATGGCACAGCGGTGCTTGGATTAGGAGACATAGGTGCCTTGAGTGGCAAACCCGTAATGGAAGGCAAGGGTCTGCTATTTAAGATTTATGGCGGCATCGATGTTTTTGACATTGAAGTAGATGAGAAAGACCCCGAGAAGTTCTGTGAAGCCGTCGAAAAGATTGCCCCAACGTTTGGCGGCATTAATCTGGAAGACATCAAGGCACCAGAGTGTTTCTATATAGAAGAACGTCTAAAGCGAACCCTCGATATTCCTGTCATGCACGACGACCAGCATGGTACGGCCATTATCTCGGCTGCCGGTCTGAAGAATGCATTGGAAGTAATAGGCAAAGATATCAGCAAAGTACGATTAGTGGTAAATGGTGCTGGTGCAGCAGCTATATCGTGTACAAAACTCTACATGGCCTTGGGCGTGAGAAAAGAGAACATCGTCATGCTGGACTCCAAGGGCGTTATCAGCAGCGACCGTCAGGACCTCAACGAACAAAAGCGTTTCTTTGCTACCGACCGTCGTGATATCCACACGTTAGAGGAGGCTGTTCGCAATGCAGACGTCTTCGTCGGACTTTCTAAGGGTAATGTGCTGTCTAAGGACATGGTACGTTCCATGGCCAAAGACCCCATTATCTTCGCACTGGCAAACCCTGTTCCTGAGATTTCGTACGAGGATGCCATGGATGCCCGCAACGACGTGCTAATGTCAACCGGTCGTACCGACTATCCTAACCAAATTAACAACGTCATAGGATTCCCCTATATTTTCCGTGGTACACTTGATGTTCACGCAAAAGCCATTAACGAAGAAATGAAAATGGCGGCCGTGCATGCCATTGCCGATTTGGCTAAACAACCTGTTCCTGACGTAGTGAACGACGTGTATAAGGTGAACAATCTGACCTTCGGACGTGAATACTTCATTCCGAAACCTGTCGATCCACGACTCATTACAGAGGTGAGTGCAGCTGTTGCTAAGGCAGCAATCGACAGTGGTGTAGCACGTAAAACAATTGAAGACTGGGACGAGTACAAGAATTCACTGAGTGTGCTGCTTGGTCAGGAGACGAAGCTCACGCAGAAACTATACGCCACGGCATCCGCTCACCCACAACGTGTGGTCTTTGCCGAGGCTATTCATCCCACGATGCTCAAAGCTGCTGTACAGGCCAAGGCCGAAGGTATCTGCCAGCCTATACTGCTGGGTAACGACGAGGTAATAGCCAAATTAGCCAAAAAGCTGGACCTGAATTTAGAAGGCATCGACATTGTCAACCTGCGTCACCCCTCAGAGCAAGAGCGACGTGAGCGTTATGCTCGCATTTTAACAGAGAAGCGTGCACGCGATGGCTATACGTTCCAAGAGGCCAACGACAAGATGTTTGAACGTAACTACTTTGGCATGATGATGGTCGAGACTGGCGAGGCCGACGCTTTCATTACTGGTCTTTATACCAAGTACTCCAACACCATTAAGGTAGTCAATGAGGTTATTGGCATTCGCAAGGAGTTTAAGCACTTCGCAGCCATGCACATTATCAACTCTTCCAAGGGAACATTTTACATTGCCGACACACTGGTCAATGAAAACCCAGACACAGAAGCACTGGTAGATATTGCCAAACTGGCAGCAACGAGTGTACGTTTCTTCAATGAGAAACCGGTCGTTTCCATGATCAGCCATTCAAACTTTGGCAGTAACACCAGCGACGGTGCCATGAAGGTACGTCATGCTGTTGACCGCCTGCATGAGCTTTACCCCGACATCCCCATAGATGGCGAGATGCAGGTAACGTTTGCTCTTGACAATGAACTGCGCGACGAGCAATATCCGTTTACTCGTTTGAAGGGAAAGACGGTGAACACATTAGTGTTCCCCAACCTTACTTCTGCACGTTCAAGCTATAAGATGCTGCAAATGCTGAACACTGACGTTGAGATTATCGGTCCTATTCAGGTTGGTCTGAACAAGCCTATCCACTTCATCGACTTCGGTGCCAGCGTTCGTGATGTGGTCAACATCGTCTCTATAGCCGTCATCGATGCGTACGTCAATAAGGTGAAACAGGCTATGACGAACGCAGTACACAACTCATAGTTCATCCATCACAATTATGAAAGTATTAAAATTTGGCGGCACGTCAGTAGGCAGCGTTGACAGCATACTCTGCCTCAAGCAGATAGTAGAGAAGGAATCGCAGCAAGGACCAGTCATTGTGGTGGTGAGTGCTCTTGGCGGTATTACTGACAAGCTTATTGCGACGTCGCAACTGGCACTGCGTGGCGACGACAGGTGGGAGCAGGAATACAACGCCATCGTTGCACGTCACCAGGACATGATTGACCATATTATAATAGACCCTCTGGAGCGGATACAGCTGTTAGGTAAGGTTAATCCGTTACTTGAACAGCTTCGTTCCATCTATACGGGTGTCTATCTGATTCACGACCTGAGTGAGAAGACCCAGGCTGCCATTGTCAGTTATGGTGAACGCCTTAGTTCCAATATTGTGGCATCGCTAATTGACGGGGGTGTGCGCATGAACGCACGCAACTTCATCAAGACAGAACGAAAGAATGGCAAGCAGTCGTTGGATTCTGAACTAACCTACCGGCTGGTGCGTGAGGCCTTTGCCAAACTACCCCAAGTAGCTGTTGTACCAGGCTTTATCAGCAAGGATCGCGACTCTGGCGAGACAACCAATTTGGGTCGTGGCGGTAGTGACTACACCGCCAGCATCATAGCAGCTGCACTGGATGCCGAAGTGCTGGAGATATGGACAGACGTCGATGGTTTCATGACTGCCGACCCACGTGTCATCCACACAGCCTATACCATCAATGAACTGAGCTATGTGGAAGCCATGGAGCTGTGCAACTTTGGCGCGAAGGTCATATATCCTCCGACCATTTATCCTGTATGCATCAAAAACATTCCCATACGTGTTAAAAACACGTTCAACCCTGAACACCCAGGAACACTTATCAAGGACAAGATTGACGATGACCAGAAACCTATCAAGGGCATATCGAGCATCAACGGAACAGCACTGATAACGGTGACAGGTCTGTCAATGGTTGGTGTGATAGGCGTTAACCGTCGCATCTTTACTGCCTTGGCAGATAACGGTATCTCCGTGTTCATGGTGAGCCAGGCATCGTCAGAGAACTCTACTTCAATAGGTGTTCGCGACGAGGATGCTACAGCAGCTGTCGAAGTGCTGAACGAGGAGTTCTATAAGGAGATACAAACAGGTGCAATGTTCCCCATGCATGCAGAATGTGGACTGGCAACCATCGCCATTGTGGGTGAGAACATGAAACACACACCAGGCATTGCCGGTAAACTGTTTGGTACTTTAGGACGCAGTGGTATTAGCGTCATCGCCTGTGCCCAGGGAGCGTCAGAAACAAACATATCATTCGTTGTCAACAGCCGTTTCCTGCGTAAGTCGTTGAACGTTTTGCACGACTCGTTCTTCCTGTCAGAATATAAGGTGCTCAACCTTTTCATCTGTGGTGTAGGAACAGTAGGCAGCATGCTCATTGAGCAGATACGCTCACAGTACGAGGAGCTGAAGGAACGCTCCCGGCTAAAGCTCAATGTGGTAGGAATAGCCAGTTCGAAGAATGCCATCTTCAATCGCGAAGGTCTCGACCTCGAGCACTATCGTGAGGAACTGAAACAGTCGGAAGCCAGCACCCCGGAGAAGCTGCGTGAGAACATACTGTCGATGAACATCTTCAACTCTGTCTTCGTGGATTGTACAGCATCGAAGGATGTAGCAGCACTCTACCAGTCGTTCCTCGAACACAACATCTCCGTTGTAGCAGCTAACAAGATTGCTGCATCAAGTGACTACGAAAACTACATGCGGCTGAAACAAACGGCACTCTCACGTGGTGTCATCTTCCGTTTCGAGACTAATGTAGGTGCAGGATTGCCAATTATCGGCACCATCAACGATTTGCGCAACTCTGGTGACCGCATACTGAAGATAGAGGCAGTGCTGAGTGGAACGCTGAACTTTATCTTCAACGAGATAGCTGCTGACGTGTCGTTCTCTGAAACGGTACGCAGGGCAAAAGAACAAGGTTATTCTGAACCCGACCCACGTATCGACCTTAGTGGTACAGATGTTATACGCAAGCTGGTTATACTGACGCGTGAAGCAGGCTACAAGGTTGAACAGACCGACGTAGAGAAACATCTGTTTGTGCCTGAAAGTTACTTCGATGGCAGTGTTGAAGATTTCTGGAAGAAGCTGCCTGAGCTTGATGCCGATTTCGAGTCGCGTCGCAAAGTGCTGGAGTCGGAAGGCAAGCGTTGGCGCTTTGTTGCCACGATGGAAGGTGGCAAAACCCGTGTTGCCCTTCAAGCTGTTGATGCGTCACACCCATTCTACAATCTTGCCGGTTCCAATAATATTGTCCTGCTGACCACTGAGCGCTACAAGGAATATCCCATGCAAATACAGGGTTATGGTGCTGGTGCTGGGGTTACTGCAGCAGGCGTCTTTGCCAACATTATGAGCATAGCAAATATTTAAGAGATGAAACACATTATTATATTAGGTGACGGTATGGCCGACCACGCTGTAGAACGGCTGGGAGGAAAGACCTTGTTGCAATATGCTGACAAGCCCGTCATGGACCGTTTGGCTCATGAAGGACGTTGTGGACGTCTCGTTACCGTACCAGACGGTTTCCCACCTGGTAGCGAGGTGGCAAACACGGCCATACTGGGTTACGACCTTAATCAGGTGTATGAGGGTCGTGGTCCGTTGGAAGCTGCCAGCATTGGCTACGAAATGGCAGATGACGACATGGCCATACGTTGTAATATCATTACACTTGCCGATGGGAAAATCATAACCCACAACGGTGGAAACCTTGAGACTGCCGATGCAGATGTCCTTATCAGGTATTTGAACGAGCATTTAGGCTCAGACCGTGTGAAATTCATCACTGGCATACAGTACCGTCATTTGCTCGTTATCAAGGGAGGCTCTAAGCATATTGTCTGTGCCCCACCCCACGACCATCCCAACGAGCCATGGCGGCCCCTACTGGTAAAGCCTGAGAATACAGCGTGCTGCGGTTCTACCGCGGCAGAAAAAGGAAGACTGTCGCCACAAGAGACTGCCAACCTGTTAAACGACCTCATCCTACGATCACAAGAACTGCTGGCAAACCATCCGTTCAACATCGAACGTGCCAAACGTGGTGAGCGCCAAGCAAATAGCATATGGCCTTGGAGTGGTGGATATCGTCCATCCATGCAAACCATCTCTGCCCAGTATCCTGAGGTAAAGAGCGGGGCTGTCATTTCAGCTGTTGACCTTATACGTGGCATCGGTCATTATGCCGGCTTGCGCATCATAGAGGTAGAAGGTGCTACAGGACTGGCAAATACAAATTACGAGGGAAAGGCACAAGCAGCTATTGAAGCCCTACAGCGTGACGACTTCGTGTTTGTACATGTTGAAGCCACCGACGAGGCTGGTCATGATGGAGACCTTGAGCTGAAGCTTCGTGCCATCAACTACTTGGACCAACGACTCATTAAGCCCATAATAGAAGCCATCGAACAAATGGATGAGGATGTCTGTGTAGCAGTACTGCCCGACCACCCCACTCCTGTGGAATTACGCATCCATGTTAACGAGCCCGTACCCTTCATCATCTGGCACAAAGGAATAGTTGCAGACGACGTTCAGCAATACGACGAAATATCATGCGTATCAGGCGGTTATGGTTTACTGCGCTTACGTCAGTTTATGAATGAATTTATGAAAATCAAGTAAACAATGAACTATTATAGTACAAACAAAAAAGCACCACATGCCGACCTCAGCAAGGCTGTGGTAAAAGGGTTGGCCGAAGACCGTGGTCTCTATATGCCTGAGCGTATCAAGGCATTGCCAAAAGAATTCTTCGACAACATTGACCAACTGTCATTTCAGGACATCGCCTGCAGGGTTGCTGAAGCCTTCTTCGGTGAGGACGTTAATGCCGAAGCATTGAGGAAAATAGTATGCGACACGCTGTCGTTCGACTGCCCTGTTGTGAGAGTAGAAGAAAATATCTATAGCCTTGAGCTATTCCATGGTCCAACCCTCGCCTTCAAGGACGTTGGCGCACGTTTCATGGCCCGTCTGCTGGGTTATTTCATCAAGGATCGTAAAGACGGCCAGACTATTAATGTACTGGTAGCTACCAGTGGTGATACGGGGTCTGCCGTAGCCAACGGTTTCTTAGGCGTTGAGGGCATTCATGTATATGTACTCTATCCCAAGGGCAAGGTCAGCCATATTCAAGAGAGCCAGTTCACAACCCTTGGACGTAACATCACTGCCATCGAGGTAGATGGTGTATTCGACGACTGTCAGCGTCTGGTGAAGAGTGCTTTTATGGACGAGGAGTTGAACCGTCACATGAAACTCACTTCAGCCAATAGCATCAACGTGGCACGTTTCCTTCCCCAGGCATTCTATTATTTTAATGCCTATGCCCGTATGAAAGCCCTTGGTCTGGCTGACCAACTGGTGATGTGTGTTCCCAGTGGAAACTTTGGCAATATCTGTTCTGCACTCTTTGGACACACCATGGGACTGCCCATTAAGCGTTTCATTGCAGCCAACAATTCCAATGATGTGTTCTATCAGTATTTGCAGACCGGACAGTACAATCCCAAGCCTTCAGTTCAGACGTTGGCCAATGCTATGGATGTGGGTGACCCGTCGAACTTCGCACGTATTCTCGACCTTTATGACTATTCTCATGAACGCATCATTCAACTAATCAGTGGCTGTACCTATAACGACAGTCAAATTAGTGAGACCATGCGCCAGTGTTATGCAGATAACGGCTATATTCTCGATCCTCATGGTGCTTGTGGCTACCGAGCTTTGAAGGAAGGTCTGCACGATGATGAAATTGGTGTGTTCTGTGAGACGGCTCATCCAGCAAAGTTCAAGGAGACGGTAGAACAGATTATAGGTACCGAAGTTGCCATTCCTGAGCGTCTTGCAGCTTTTATGCGAGGTCAGAAACAAAGTATTCCACTCAGTAAAGAATTTGACGATTTCAAGCAATTCCTTATGGCTGAGCCATGAAGCTTAGGAGTCTGGCATACATCGTCATGGCAGGGTTGTTGACAGCCTGTTCAGGGATGAAGGACATTCCTGAGAATGCTGTATTGCTCCAACGTGTCAAGGTAGAGACTGATGGTAATTACGACGATGTGTCACCCCAGGCTCTCAAGCCATATGTCTTGCAGCGAGAACAGGTTCGCTGGTTCGGGCTGGTTAGGAAACCCATTGTCATAGACACCATTCTTGCACGCCGCTCTGCTGACAACCTGCGTTCGGCACTATTCAACAAAGGATACCTCGATGCCCATGTCGATGTGCTGACGGAGCCTGCAGGCAAGCACAAGCAGAATGTCATATACGTCTTGCATCCGGAACAGCCTTACTTCTTGAACCAGATGGACTACGACATACAGGACACTGCTATTAGCCGTTTTCTCCACCCACGTCTGGTGCCTCTCGAGCCGCAGCGTTTCAATGTCGAAATGCTCGACCAGGAGCGTAAGCATATTACCCAACTGTTGACCAACAACGGCTATTACCATTTCAATAAGACTGACATTTCCTTTCAGGCCGACTCCACAATTGGCAACCATCTGGTCAACATGACCATGGTGCTACATCCGTACCGACCAACCGAAGATACAGTCATGTCGCACCGTCAGTACCACATCCGTAACCTGCGTTTTCTTAGTGGAAATGAAGACCGTTCTATTCCTTTGCGCGCCAGTGTCTTACGCAACAACACGTTCATTACACCCGGCGAGCTCTATTCGGCCAGCGACTTGCAGAACACCTATAACCACTTCGGCAGGCTAAATGCTATCCGCTATACCAATATCAACTTTACGGAGGTGCCTGACAGCAACCTTCTCGACTGTGACATCCAGCTCAGCACCTACAAACCAAGTACCATCAGTTTTCAACCTGAAGGCACAAACACAGCAGGTGACTTGGGTGCTGCCGTTACCCTATCCTACCAGAACCGTAACCTGTTCCATGGCAGTGAGATGCTCAGTTTGGAACTTCGAGGTGCTTTCGAGGCTATCCGTGGTTTGGAGGGCTACTCCAACCAAAACTTCGAGGAATACAGTGCACAGGCGCGTCTGTCGTTTCCACGGTTCATAGCACCATTTATCTCTCGCAACTTCCGTCGGCGCATCAATGCAAGTAGTGAGGTATCACTGCTTTATGACCTGCAGAACCGCCCAGAGTTTCATAGAAGGGTACTTTCTGTTGCCTGGCGCTATAAGTGGCAGGACGCCAACCATCATGACCGTTACCAGCTCGACCTTGTTGACCTGAACTATGTCTTCATGCCCTGGATTAGTGATACTTTCCGTCAGGACTATCTCGACGATACCACCAGTCGCAATGCCATCCTGCGTTACAATTACGAAGATTTATTCATTATGAAGTCTGGTCTGGGCTATACCTATAATAATGGTCAGTACGCCATTCGTGCCAACATCGAGACAGCCGGCAATGTGCTTTCTCTGTTTTCCAAACTGACCAATGCCAGCAAGAATAGCGAGACTGGCCAGTACAATCTGTTCAACATCGCCTATGCACAATATGTGAAGGGTGATTTCGACTATACCCGCTACCTGGTATTTGACGATGAAAACACGCTGGCCTTCCATTTCGGTGTGGGCATTGCCTATCCATATGGCAACAGCAGCATTCTGCCTTTTGAGAAACGTTATTTTTCTGGTGGAGCCAACAGTGTACGTGGTTGGAGCGTCCGTTCGCTGGGTCCTGGTAAATATGCCCGTCGCGACGGCAACATCGACTTCATCAACCAGACAGGCGACATGAAGCTCGACATCAATCTGGAATATCGTGCCCATCTATTCTGGAAACTCGGTGGAGCACTGTTTATCGATGCAGGCAACATTTGGACTCTGCGCGACTATGCTGACCAGCCAGGAGGTCAGTTCAAAGTACAGAACCTATTAGAAGACCTTGCCGTCAGCTATGGTCTCGGTTTGCGTTTTAATTTCGACTATTTCGTTCTACGGCTCGATCTGGGCATGAAGGCTGTCAACCCAGCCTACGAGGAAGACGGAGGCGAGCACTTCCCCATTATCAAGCCTCGTCTCAGTCGTGACTATGCTTTCCACTTTGCTGTGGGAATGCCATTCTGATATATTTAAGAAAAAAGGTACTACAAAATATGAAATTCATTTGTTTTGGAAGCGGAAGCAGCGGTAACTGCTATTATCTGTTCAACGACACTGAAGGACTGTTCATTGACGCCGGAATCGGTGTGCGTACGCTCAAGAAGCATTTTCGCAACTATGGTCTTAGTCTGTCGCTGCCTAAATATATTCTGCTGACCCACGACCACGCCGACCACGTCAAGTCTGTGGGCAGTCTTAGCCACGACCTTCAGCTGGCCGTTTATACTACGTCAGCAGTCCATGAGGGCGTGGTAAACAACTATTGTGTATCAAAGAAGATCGAGCCACAGCTCAAGCATACTTTCGACAAGGGAACAACCATACATATCGGTACGTTTACAGTCACATCGTTTGCCGTACCTCACGACAGTCGCGACTGCGTAGGCTATTCCATACAGTGCGATGGCGTCACGTTCTGCATCATTACCGACGTAGGTGAGATTACAGCCGACATCAAGCCTTTCATCAGCAGCGCAAACTATCTGGTCATAGAGTCTAATCACGACGAGGAGATGCTCAGCAGCGGTCCCTATCCTGCGTACTTGAAACATCGCATACTGAGTTCCATCGGTCATCTGAGCAACAAGTCGTGTGGTGAAGCATTGGTAGAGAATGCTACCGGCAACCTGCGCCATGTATGGCTGTGCCATCTCAGCGAAGAGAACAACCACCCAGAACTGGCTCGTAAAACAGTTGACAGCATACTGCGCTCCAGTGGCATTGTGGCAGGAAAGGACTTCCAACTCGACATCCTTAAACGCAAAACACCCAGCGAAGTGATAGAGTTGGTATAGTTTTTCCTCCTTTTATTTTTTTATTCTTTACTTTTTTAGTACCTTTGTCGGTTGAAAGCAGTGTCTCGGCTTGCCGCTGGCTCAAAAAGCGAGAGGAAAGTCCGGGCAGCACAGGGCATTCCACTTCTGAAAATGGAAGCTGTCGGCGACGGCAGGATATGACAGAAGAAAACAACCGCCTCTGGTTTTACTGGAGGTAAGGGTGAGAAGGTGGTGTAAGAGACCACCAGCCGGCGGGTGATCGTCGTGCTGTGTCATCTGGAAGCTGCAAGTTCATGTAAACCGACCGACAGAGGGTAGCCCGCCCGAGTTGACGAAGGCCTGAGCAGTAATGCAACACGGCCGGGACTCATACGGCGGAGGGTAGAACGCTAAGCCGCAAGGCTAAACCTGCCAGGCGACTGTCAGGGTAGATAAATGGCAAGCACCGCTTTTGCGGATACAGAACCCGGCTTACAGAGACAGTGCTTTCCCTTTTTTAATAGTACGCATGGCTATAAAGGACAAGATAGGACAACTGATACGTTTCTTCCAAGTAGGTATTTGGGAGATTAAGACCGAAGGAGAGTTTCGTCCGAAACTCCTCTTCTACGAGGTGATGAAGAAACTCATCCTCGCCGTCCGTTTCTTTACTGCCAAGCGTGTCACCAGCCAAGCAGCAGCACTTACCTATAACACGCTGCTGGCCATCGTGCCAATCCTTGCCGTTGTCTTCGCCATTGCTCGTGGCTTTGGTTACAACAAGTACATCGAGGTATGGTTCCGTGATGCCTTTAGCTCACAACCTCAGGCAGCAGAAATCATCATCGGCTTTGTTAACAGCTATCTGGTACATACCAAGAGTGGCATCTTCCTCGGCGTAGGACTGTTGGTCATGCTCTACACCGTACTCATGCTTGTCAGCAATGTAGAACAGACGTTCAACGAGATATGGCAAGTGAAAAAGCAGCGCTCACTCTTCCGTACATTTACCGACTACCTGGCCATGATTTTCCTTGTGCCTATCCTCATCGTTCTGTCATCGGGACTAAGCATATACATGGCCACGCTTGCCGACAACATCAGTGAAACACTGGTCATTGGAACAGCTATGCACTACTTCATACAGCTGTTCCCTTACGTTCTAATGTCGTTGCTGTTTATTTTGCTATACGTCTTCATGCCCAACACACATGTACGCTTGCGCTCATGCATTGTTCCAGGCATTCTTGCCGGCGTGGCAATGGAGGTCGTACAGTTACTCTATATCCACTCTCAGATATGGATGTCCAGTTATAATGCCATTTATGGTTCCTTTGCTGCCCTGCCGCTGTTCATGCTCTGGCTTCAGATTTCGTGGACCATTTGTCTCTTCGGTGCTGAGTTATGTTACACCAACCAGAACCTCGATTATTATGACTACGACGCACGGACCAGTGACATCAGCCACCGCTATCGCATATTGCTGTGCGCACTGCTTATGAGCCATATCTGCAAGCAGTTTCATCTGGGCAAGAAGCCCTATACGGCACATGAGTTATGTCAGAAGACACATATACCTATACGCATTGTCAACGACCTGCTCTACGTCATGGTCGAAGCCGATCTGCTGGCCGAGCTGTCGCCTGACGAGAAAGGCGCAACATCGCGTTTCCTCCCAGCCCAGACCATTGAGTCACTGTCCATGGGTACGCTCATTGACCGTCTGGAAGCCAAGGGGAAATGGAAATTCGACATTCCTTTGCAAGACCACTATAGCGAGCAGTGGAAACAAGCCATTCAGCTGCGATTGGACTATCTCCATGCCTCGCGTAGCATATTACTGAAAGACCTTTAATTATTAACTTTTAAAACTTGGAAATTATGAGTAAGACACCAACTCCCCACATTGGGGCACAGTACGGCGAAATAGCCGAGACGGTCATCATGGCAGGCGACCCACTGCGTGCCAAGTTCATGGCGGAAAAGTTTCTGGACAACCCCGTACAGTTCAATAACGTGCGTGGCATGTTAGGATTTACTGGTACTCATCAAGGCAAACGTGTAAGCGTCATGGGACACGGCATGGGTATCCCCTCTATCGGTATCTATACATACGAGCTCTTCAATTTCTATGATGTCAAGACCATCATACGTGTCGGTTCTGCCGGTTCTATTAACAAAGACCTCCATGTGGGCGACCTCGTTGTTGCACAGGGCGCATGCACTAACTCCAACTATGGCGACCAGTACGAGTTGCCTGGCACTTTCGCCCCCATTGCCGACTTCGACCTCACACGTCGTGCTGTCGAGGCCTGCGAGAAGTTTGGCTATCGCTATAAAGTAGGCAACGTTATGTCCTCCGATACCTTCTACACCGAGAATGCCCACAACGAGAAGTGGATAAACATGGGTGTACTGGTTATTGAGATGGAAGCTGCTGCCCTCTACATGAATGCAGCCCGTGCCGGCAAGCGTGCCCTCACTCTCCTCACTGTGTCTGACCATTTACTGACAGGCGAGGCAACTACGGCCGAGGAACGTCAGACCACTTTCACACACATGATGGATGTAGCCTTCACGCTCATCTGATGGTAACTATAACATGACATACTATTCAAATATTTTTGTTTAACATACAAATTTTTAATTATTCAACAATGATTTATTCAACAGAAGTAAAGAACATGTGTAGCGTTTGCAAAGGCGCTTACCATGGGCCTGCACCCATTCCCGAAGAGGGCAAATGGATTCAGGCAAAAGAGATCAAGGACATTTCCGGTTACACCCATGGCATTGGTTGGTGCGCACCTCAGCAGGGCGCCTGCAAGCTCAGTCTCAATGTGAAGGACGGTGTCATCCAGGAAGCACTCGTTGAGACCATCGGCTGCACGGGTATGACCCACTCTGCTGCTATGGCCAGCGAGATTCTCCCCGGCAAGACCATCCTCGAGGCATTGAACACTGACCTGGTATGCGACGCTATCAACACCGCTATGCGCGAACTGTTCCTGCAGATTGTCTATGGACGTACGCAGAGTGCATTCTCTGAGGGCGGTCTGGCTATCGGCGCCGGTTTGGAAGACCTGGGTAAGGGTCTCCGTTCACAGACCGGTACTCTCTATGGCACCGTAGCCAAGGGTACTCGCTATCTCGAGCTCACCGAGGGTTACATCACCAAGATGTTCCTCGATGCCAACAACGAGGTTTGCGGTTACGAGTATGTACACCTGGGCAAGATGATGGAAGCCATCAAGGCCGGCATGGACGCCAACGAGGCTGTGAAGAAGTTCACGGGCCGCTATGGCCGCACCACCGCCGAGCAAGGTGTTGTGAAGACTATTGACCCACGTAAAGAATAAGGAGGACGCATATTATG
>JAFPED010000050.1 GCA_017423565.1 Prevotella sp.
AAGATATGACATACTATTTGATTCTCCTAATTTCTGGGATATACGGTGTAAAAATGTGACGAATGGCTAATTGCTACTCATTCTCTGACGCTCTGCCTGTCCGGCACCAGTGCCCTTATACTTGCTCTTCGAGGCGTTGAATGTGTAGCGCAGCGTGATGTTCAAGTTGTGGTTGCTGCGCACAGCGCTCTCCTTAACCTGATAACCACCACAGCTCATGCGCATGTCCTGAACACTACGCTGCAGCACGTCGTTGAGGCTGACACGAAGACAAAGAGCATCATTCTTCAACCAACACTTTTGAACTACAACCCCAAGAAGATATGATGCCGACTCCATGTGGAAGTTGATGACATCACCTTTAGTCATGATGTTCATGTTAGCCTCCAGTTGCCAGCGGTGTGGCAGACGGAAAGCATTGTTCAGGTCGATGAAGAAGATGGGCTTCGTGTAGGTCTCCTTTACCTTACCTGTTTCTGAGCGTGGATCGTCAAACTCCATCGTGTTCCAGAACTTCTGTCCACCAACAGTCCAGTTGGGGCTCCAGATACCGAAAGTGGGATTGGCAGAGAGGAAGATGGCGAGGTTGCGCACAGGGTCTTTCAGATTCACGCGCTTCATCATAATCATGCCCTCATTGCCATAAGCGTAAGGCAGTTGCGACAGCGTATTATCGCGACGCTCGTATGCTGCAAAGAGGTTCAGCCACTTATAGCGGGCATTGAGGCTCACCTCCTGCATCGTGGCATTCTTCAGCGTAGGATCGCCCTGAGTCAGCGTGTAGGAGTTGATATAGGTGATACGATCGCTCAAACTGTTATAGTCAGGACGGATGGTCTTGAAGCTGTAAGCCAGCGAGGTCTGCACGGGTCCAAACTGTCTTGCCCACGAAAGACTGGGGAAAAACTCGTCCTGATAGCGCGTCATATTGTTGGCTGCATCTAGATGATCAGTATAGTCGAAACCCACATGCTCATAACGTAAACCAGCACTGAAGTTACCCACCTTCTCCAGGTTGAAGTTGTAGGCTACGAAGGCTGCGATATTATTTTCCTTCACCTTCGAATCAG
Organism: Prevotella sp.; assembly: GCA_017423565.1. Lineage (GTDB taxonomy): Bacteria > Bacteroidota > Bacteroidia > Bacteroidales > Bacteroidaceae > Prevotella. The sequence goes on from JAFPED010000050.1 coordinate 1,071, forward strand.
AAGCAGGCAAGGGATAGTTGGTGATGGAAGAACTGTTGTTGCGAGTCACAAACGAGAGCTCCGTTCCTGCCTCCAGTTGTCCTTTCCAGACGGGATAGGTCAGCACCAGTTTTGTAGCCCACAGAGATATAGTAGTGCTATTGTCCTGTTCCATAGCATGGTGGTCAGTATGATTAACGAGTTCATTGATATGATTATCAACGTTAGTCTTGTCCGTCAGGAAATCCATGTTCAGGTCAATGCCCATTTTGCCTACCTTACCATTGTAATATGCATTGCCCTCCCAATTATAGAAGGTGTGGCGATGCTCGTCTTGAGTAGAATAATTGTGTTCCTTCTCCTGGAGGGGCTGGCGCTCGATGTCCGTCTCCACCATCAGGTCTGTGGTGGCGTTGAAGCGGTCGTTGCGTTGGATTCTGGCACCAACAGAATGATTTTCTGCTATCTGCCAGTTGACCCCAAGGTTATAGTCAAGCCCATTGTTCTTATAATGGTTCCTGGAATGAGTTTCCTGCATGATGCTCAAAACGCCCCTATCAGTAGGCAGGTAGTTTGACTGCTCATCGTTTCTTAGGCTATTTAGGTCCCATTTCCAGTAGTTCAACATTCCAAACAGGTCGAGGTTGTTATGGCGGTAGCGCAGGTTCAATTGAGCACTAGGGTCGCTCTCGCCAAACCTCAGATCCTGATTAAAACCAGTATTCAAGTCGAAGCCGAAGCCGTCGCCCTCTCTGCGGATGGTCTTGATCCTCACGACAGATGATATCGTAGCATCGTATTGCGCACCTGGATTGGTAATCACTTCCACACTCGCAATCTCCTCTGAACGCAGCCGTTTCAGTTCTTCTTTGTCGTGCATCTTGCGGCCATTAATATAAAATATAGGTGTACCCTTGCCCAGCACTTCCAGTTCGTCGCCCTTCAGAGTCATACCAGGCACCTTGGCCAACATCTCCTTGGCTGTTCCCGAGGTTCCAAGAATAGTCCCCTGGATGGTGGTTACCATCGAGTTGCCCGTCAGTTTCGTCTTCGGCATCTGTCCTTTTACGATAATCTCACTCAGCATCGGCTGGTCTTCTTCCATCTGAATGGTACCCACATTCGTACCTTTTACATCCACGTATTGCGTACGATAGCCGATAAACGAAAGTCGCAAGATGCAGCACGCATCTGTTGTCTGAATCATAAACGCACCATTCTCGTCGCTCGTAGCACCCTGGATATAGGTAGAGTCTGCCGAAAGCAGTGCCACACTTACAAATCCGAGTGGCTCACCATTCTGATCTATAACTCGTCCACCTACGTCCTGAGTCTTAGCCTCGGCTGTCAGGCTCATCATCATTG
>JAFPED010000051.1 GCA_017423565.1 Prevotella sp.
GGAAGGTGCAAAGGATTGGTTGTCGAACTTGAAGCTTCGTCTCTCGTTCGGTAAGGTTGGTAACAACCGTATTGCCAGCAGCACAAACGAACAGCTTTATCGCGCGAATAGCGGAAGCAAGCGCTATGGTGCGGGCGAGCAGATGAACAATGACTACTCTTCTTCTTCAGTTCTCGCTAACCCATACATCACTTGGGAGAAGAGAACTACTCGTAACATCGGTCTCGACTTTGGTTTCTGGAATGAGCGCATCAACGGTAGCGTTGAATTCTACTGGAACAGCACCAGCGACCTCCTCATCCAGCACAACATCACCGCTCCTGGTTACACAACCGTGTATGAGAACTGTGGTGAGACCAGCAACAAGGGTGTTGAATTGTCGTTGAATGCGGCTATTTTCACCAAGAAGAACTTCACTCTGAACGCTAACTTCAACATTGGTTTCGACAAGTCGAATGTTGATGAAATCGCAGCAGGCATGAAGGAGATGACCTTCGCTTCAGGTTGGGCAGGAACTGACAACCGCAACCAGCAGGACTACATCGTTCGCGTTGGTGACCCTATCGGTTTGATTTACGGTTGGAAGACAAACGGCTACTACACGACTGCAGACTTCTCTGGATACGATGCAGCAACGAACACTTACACATTGAAGGAAGGTGTGCCAACAACAGCTCTCCTCGGTGGTGCCATCGGTATTCGTCCAGGTACTATCAAGTTGCAGGATACCAATGGTGATGGTGTCGTAGATACGAAGGATATTGGTGTGATTGGTGATACCAACCCTGATTTCTCGGGTGGTTTCGGCCTTTCTGGTACAGTTTATGACTTCGACTTCAATGCCAACTTCACATTCACTGTTGGCAACGATATTTATAATGCTAACAAGATTGCTTCTTCTCAGCGCTATCGTTCAGGTTCTTATCCTAACATGCTGAACACAATGAACCAGAGCAATTCTTACTCTTACATGAACCCAGAGACAGGCGAATTGATGACCAGCTTGGAAGACCTTGCAAAATGGAACGAAGGTTCTCGTTTGAAGGAATACTGGAGCCCATTCTCATTTGGTGATGCAGTGGTGATGCCAACTGACTGGGCCATTGAAAATGCTTCTTTCCTCCGCTTGCAGAGCTTGACCATCGGTTACACATTGCCAAAGACAATTACTAAGAAATTTGGTGTTGAGCGTCTCCGTTTCTATGTGACAGGTTCTAACCTCTTTGTCATTACAAACTACTCAGGCTACGACCCAGAAGTAAGCTCTTACGCTCGTAATAGCAGCTACTCTGGTTTGACTCCTGGTATTGACTATTCTTCTTATCCAAAGAGCCGCGCCTTCACATTCGGTGTGAACCTCACGCTGTAATAAAGGATTCAGGTTTCAGGTTTCAAGTTTTAAAGATCCGAGATCTTTGGGAACTCCGAGGACTCCGAGAACTCTGAATAAACTCAAAAACTCAAAAAACTCATCATAAAAATATGAAATTCATCAATAAATATATAGTAATTGCAACCGTTGGCGTAATTGGCTTGTCTGCATGTTCAGATGAGTTGGACGTTTCGTCTCCATCGCAAGAAGATGCCAATTTCGTGTATTCCAATTCAGAGAATGCCCTGTTAGCTCTCAACGGTGTGTATAATTTGTTTGGACAGGACTCTTACACGTCGCGTATGTCTAACGTTTGGATGCAGAATACCGACGTGGAGGCAAGTGCACCAAGTGCTGGTGTACCAAGTAGTGACCGTCGTGCTGTTTGGTCTCTCCAATCTTCCGCTATCGTTGGTTTCAATGATATTTATGCAGCATGGAACCATAATCTTCAGGCTATCGACCGTGCAAACCAGGTGATTGCTGGTATCGACAAAAGTCCTGTTGGTCAGGAAGCAGAAATGCAGCAAATCAAGGGCGAAGCCATCTTTTTGAAGGCTTACCGCTACTATCTGATGTGCAACTTCTGGGGCGATGTTCCTTACTATGAGGAAACAGCTGCTTGGGGTCAGGAACTCGACAAGCCTCGTACTGACAAGTTCATCATCTATAGCCGTTTGTTGCAGCAGATGGTGAATATCGAGCCAAAGATGAAGTTCTCAGACGTGAACACTGGTGGTATTGAACGGGTCACTCGTGATTTCGCCATGGGTATGATTGCGAGAATGGCACTCTTCCGCGCTGGTTATGCGAAGACATACGACAACCAGATGAAGCGTGCTGATGACTATCTGGATGTGAACTCTGATTCTCTCTCAGTTACTTATACCGACTTGGCTGGTAACAAAGTGACAGCCCACACTTATAAGGACTACTATCAGATGGCTAAGAATTATGCTCAGAAGCTGATAAGCATGAAGCCAAGACAGTTGAATGCAGACTATAACGAGGCATTCAAGAACGAAAACGAGTATTATGTAGCTAACAACAGCGAAGTGCTTTATGAAGTGGCATTTGTTGAAAGCTTCGGTGGCGATGTGGGTTGGTGCTTCGGTGTAACCAACACAGGTA
>JAFPED010000052.1 GCA_017423565.1 Prevotella sp.
CTGAGAGGTTTCCGCATTGAGTTCGGCGAGGTCGAGTCGGCAATGTCCAAGATAGCAGGCATCACGACAGCTGTTGTTGACATCAAGACAGTGAACGGTATCCAGCACCTTGTTGCCTACTACACCTCCGATACAGAGATTGACGTAGAGAGCATGCGTGTAGAGTTATCCAAGTCACTGACAGACTACATGGTGCCGACAGCCTATGTACGGATGGACGCCATTCCGCTGACACCTAACGGCAAGGTGAACCGCAAAGAGTTGCCACTGCCAGTAATGACATCGGCGGGAAAGGTACTTCCTGAAACGCCAACTGAAGGTGTTCTCTATAGACTCACAACGGAGATGCTGAAAACTACCGATTTTGGTGTGACAGACGATTTGTTCCGTTTTGGTATGACTTCAATACTGGGCATGCGTTTAGTAATGAGGGCAGAGAAACTAGGTCTTCGGTTCAAACTAAACGACTTGATGCAGCAAAAAACGATACGTTCTGTTTTACAGCAGTCGCAGATACTTGCAACATGGATTAGACCGTATGATGCCCACAAACCGGTAGCTGTCCTTGTTTGTGGCGAGACCTACCTGTATAATCTGAAGTCATACGCCAGTGCCCTCAGTGAACACTTCAACGTTTTTGCCTTTGACCCGTTGGATAGCCACTACCCGACTGTATTCTTTAATCAGGCCGAAATTGATGAAGTAGTAGATATGTATTCTTTGCTACTGGAATATAATGTTCCCGGAAATACGCCGATAGCTGCCTTTTGCGGTCACTGCTTTGGTGGTGAGATTTCCTATCGTTTGGCTAAGAATTATATTACCTCGCATGACAACGTGCCGCTCCTCCAGTTACTGGACGTGTTCTGGAATACAGTGGAATCAAACCACCAGTCGGCAAAGAATACGTATAAGCTGTTACCTGCTGATGTAATAGAACGCAATGCTGTCAATCTCAAGAAGTTCTTAAAGGCACGATATAAGTGGGATGTATTGAAATGTGTGAATAACCCGACTCCTTATGAGGGAAAGTCGGTGATGTTTCGTGCTACATTAGATGAACCCATGCCCGATTCATTCGTAGAACTCTATGGTGATGATGCCCCCCTGATATTCCGTGCCATCAATGACGGTCTTTCCCATAAGGACAACGACAAGTTCTGGCATGAGATGGACCCCAATATGGAAATCGATTATGTCGAAGCTGATCACATGAGCATGCTTGAAGAGCCTCACACTCAACGCTATCTGAAGTGGTTGCTTGATAACCTTTAATTCTGTCGATTCTTCAATTATTAATTAATATTGTAAAAAAAATGAAATCAGTAAAACCAACAGCCATCACAGAATGGTTTCGTAAGTCTGAAATTCCTGTTCCAGGACATTTCAACCAGTCTCAAATTTTCCGCTGTGCCAAACGTCTTAATCCGTATACGTTGAAGGCAACCATGAGAATGCTCTGTGGCTATCATGAAAATCTGCGGGCCGTATGGGACGGCAATCAGCTGGTTGTCCGTGACATGAACTGTCTTAATCTCGTACTTGTTGAGCAGCATGATCTGCGTCGTAGTCAGAATGTCGAAGCAGACATGCTTCCCATCTTGCAGAAGTTACAGTCTTCTATAGACTTGGCAAAAGGTCCGTTGGTGCATGTCGGTCATTTCATGCTGCCTGAATACGATGCTGTCTTTATGGCTATCCACCACCTGGTGGTCGATGGTGTGTCTTGGCGTATCATCGCGGAAGACCTGAATGCTATTTATCCTCAGTTGCTGACAGGCTCTTCCAAAATCAAGCTTCCCAAGATTCGCTGCACCTTTGCCGATTATGCTGAGGCTGTACACCAATATGCTGTCTCAGACTCCTTGGCTGAAGAACTGCCATACTGGACAGGTGTTGCAGCAGGTATCAGGGAACTGGTAGCAGGTGAACAGCAAAGAAGTGACGAGCATGGTGTCATCCGTATATCTGTAGACAAGGAAGTCACTCAGAAAGTTCTTACGGAGTGCGTAGGTAAGTATGGGGTTGAAATCAACGACCTGCTGCTGACTGCTCTGTCACGTGCTTGGAAGAAGGTTTCTGGTCAAGATAAGATAGCTCTTTCAATGGAGGGTCACGGACGTGAGAGTTTTGGCGACAATCCTCTGGAGCTGGAGCGTATTATCGGATGGTTTACAACTATCTTCCCAGCATTGGTAGATGGTAGTATTGACGACATCGCAGAACATGTCAAGCAGACCGCTGCAACCATGCATGCCATACCTAACAAGGGCTTTGGTTATGGCACATTGCGCCATATTGCCAAGAAGGAGGAAGAGCTGGCATGTTCACCCCAGATGACGTTCAACTACCTGGGGTCATTTGAAGAAGGCGGCAGCTCAGGCCAGTTCTTCTCTTTTGAAAACTCGTTGCCAAAGGGGTCAGATGTGGATATAAAAAACCTGAGAGAGGAAATTCCAATGGCCATCAACTGTCTTGTCGTCAAGGGTTGTCTGGTTGGTAACATGAGCTTTGACACTGGCTTTATTTCATCAGAGAAGGCTCAGGCCCTGATTGATGAATTTACAGCTCAGCTTGCTGATCTTTAAACATTAACTTTCATCCTATCACTCCAGTGGCAGTATACTGTCATGAGTGATAGGATATATTTTTTTACAGATTGTAAGTGAACAGGAAACCGTACTTGATTAATCAGGCGCTGAAATCATACATTGCAGCGTCTATACTGACCATTATGGTCGTACAGCTCAATTCTGTCATAGACAGTATAGTTGTTGGACATTTTGTCAATCCAGATGCCTTGGCAGCCATCACCTTGTCAGCACCAGTCATGACTTTGATAGTTTCCCTGTACATTCTTCTTGCAGGTGGTGCAGCCCTGCTGGCAGGAAAAAAGATTGGTGAAAGGAATTACGAACAGGCCTCACGAATTTTCTCTGTCAGCATGAACTCACTCCTCACTATAGCCTTGCTGGTCAGTGGGTTGTGTGTGTATTTCTGCCAGGACATCGTTGCGTTGTATTGCGATGACGCCCGACTTCTGCCATACGTCAGCCAGTATATGTCTGTTGGTTTTGCGTGTCTGATATTTTCTATGTTTGCGCAAGGTATGAGCCAGTTCACTAATGTCGATGGTAAACCTCAAGTCGTAGCTCGCTCCATGCTCTGCTGCGTAGTGGCGAATATCGTGTTCGATATTTTGTTTGTAGCAGTACTGGGTGTGGGTGTAGGCGGTTCGGCAGTAGCCTCAGCCTTAGGTTATGCCGTCTGTATCCTCCTTCTTTTCCCTTACACTTTCGGAAAGAAAAGTTCTTACAGATACATTATGGCCGTTCCTCAGGCAGCTGCCATACTGAAAGAGAATGTCAAGAATGGAGTAATCATGCTGCTGATGATTCTCTTTGGCGCAATTGCTACATTCGTCATCAACTCTATCATTCTGTCGACGCTGGGTGCCGACGGTATGTTTATCGTGTCCATAGCCGGTGCCCTGATGGCTATCGGAGCACTCTTTGCCTCAGGCACTTCACAAGCTTTCGTTGCTATTGGAAGCATGCTTCTTGGACAAAAAGACTATAGGGGAGTCAGGATGCTTTTTGTAAGATGTTTGTCCATCATAGCTGTCGTCTCTGTTGTCATCACTGTTATTGGCATCTTAAAGCCCGATCTCTTTGCTCTTCTCTTTGGTGCTAAGTCAGAAACTCTGATAGCTAACGCACAAGTTGGTGTCCGTATCATCGTCATGATGTTAATACCCTTTCTCATCGTTAATATGATGCCTGCTGTCTACCAAGTGCTTGGTCATCTTAAGCTTGTCAACGTTGTCAGCTTCTCTTTCTATGGCATTTTGGTGCTGGCCTTGTGGATTCTGTCCCGTTCAGTAGCACCATCTCACATTTGGTATGCCTATCCTATAGCCGGATGGAGCTGCATTATCCTGACCGTTATCGTAGTATCAATCTATCAGAGAAAACTCAGCAAGATTCAACGTTTTACCTTGATTCCTACGCTCGACAGTGATATGGAACTGCTCGAGCTGTCCATGCCTTGTTCTGCTGAGGGGGTGAAAGCGGCGCTGGATGAACTCAAGGCCTTTTTCACTGCCCATCCCCTGGGAACAGAGCAGTCTGATGAATGTTGTGGTGCTGTTAAAGAGATACTAGACAACATCGTCGTGCACTCCGGATTAAGTGAGCAATGTCTTGTTGATGTGCGTTCCTTTTACGAAAATCAGCAACTTATCGTTGTCATCAAGGATAACGGCAAGCCCTTTGACCCAACCCGACCAGCGTATCAGAAAGCCGGTCTTTCACGAGTTTCCGCTCATACTGCTAAGTTCGAATACAAATATATGTTTAAACAGAACATGACGTTTTTGACCTTTCAGATTTGATGCAAACTATGCCAGGGTTTAGCCCAAGGTATTTAAAAAGTCTTCAATTCGAATGATGCTAAAA
>JAFPED010000053.1 GCA_017423565.1 Prevotella sp.
TCTCATCGCCAACCGTGAGGTGGTAAAGGAACTGGTGGCCGACTCGTTCTCCGTTAGTAACATTCATCGTGAGTTAGATGCCATCCTGCAAGGGCCAGCACGCCAACAGATGTTGGACGGTTATGCAGAGGTGCGTCAGCGATTAGGTGATAAAGTCGCTCCTGACGAGGCCGCCCGAAAAATGTTAGAACTATTAAATCAGAAATAAGAATGGTGAAAAGATGCCTTTTTGGAATAGCACTGTTAGCTATTCAGACTTCATTTTGTCTGGTTATGGCACAAGATATCCAGGTACATTATGACTTTGGGCGTAATATCTATTCGGCTGAGGAAAACGGACGACAGAAGGTTACCGTTACCCTTGAGCAGTTCAAGGCTGACCAGTGGGGCTCGTGGTATTACTTTGTTGACATAGACCTAAGTCGGCATTTTACGGAGAGTGCCTATACAGAGATTTCTCGTGAGTTCCGTTTAGGCAAGCAGTCTCCTCTGTCTGCACACATAGAGTATGATGGCGGGCTGAATAAACAAGGCAGCTTCCAGCAGGCTGCACTCGTGGGTGCGGCATGGAATGGACATAACACAGACTTTTCGAAGACCTGGTCTGTTCAGCTGATGTATAAACAGTATTTCAAAAGTTATGACACTACTCACTCTTATGCCAGCGCACAGTTAACGGGTGTATGGAGCATGACGTTTGCTCAGAAACACTTTACCTTTTCAGGCTTCATCGACTTCTGGCGTGGTGAGAAATCCAATGGTCACGGACAACTGGTGGTGCTGACGGAACCACAGTTCTGGTATAATGCGACTTCTCACTTCAGCGTGGGCACGGAATGGGAGATTAGCAACAACTTCATCTATAATGCTGAACCAACCAGTGACAAGAGTTTTTTCTTCAACCCCACCTTAGCTGTCAAGTGGAACTTCTGACCCTGTCTCACATGTTTAGATTCAATCAACGACGATTATGAGGAAAGTATTATTAACATCAGCCTTATTACTTATGTCATTACTGAGTGGTTTTGCCCAAAACGAGGCACCCAAGGGAAAACTGGTCTATTGCAGTTATTCCTGTCGCCGACCTGCCATGGGCGGTAATAACTATTGTGAACTTATTGCTGACTCGGGAGCTGTGCCAAAGGTGCGAGTCGTCTTGTGGGAGAATTGCCGTTGGCATGACGAAGCTAAACAGGAGTTTACCGTTGGCCAGCAGGATGTAGCAAAAATGCAGCGGTTGCTAAAAGACATTGAGATATGGAAGCTTAATGGATATCATCATGACGAAATGTTAGACGGTGCTCCTACCTACCGTATCTATCAGGAATATTCTTCTGGTGAGAAGTTCAATGCTTCATGGGTTGGACATGACATCAAGGGCGAAGCCCTCGATGCCTATGCCACAATAGAGGATTATTTCTCCCTTTGGCGCGAGATGGTAGAGAGCAAGGCTGAACAGTAATACCTGTACCCTGATATTCACGTTGGTGGATGCACACAACTATATAAAACAGGTCGTTCTGCAATGTTCATCAGGTCATTCAATTGGGTTCATAAGGAATTGCCTATAGGCAACTGACCGTGTGCCTATAGGCAATTTTCCGTGCGCCTCCTGCCATTTTGTCCTGTGCCTTAGGCCGCAGCAAGAGATACATTTTCCAACTATTTAGCTGAAAGATGTATGTTTATATCAAATCTCAATCCTTGTTGTATTTTGTCAACAAACCTTTGACAATTCTTCCACTGCGCTTGATGACATCGTCGGGCCAAGGACCGCCAGGTGTTGCACGTGGCAAGAGCATGGAACACGACTCGTTCTTGTCGCTAACTGACCAGAATACCCAGCTAATCTTTAACTCCTCCATCAGGTCTATCCACTTCTGTGTCTCTTCCTCGTTAATCTCACCATCGCCCGATGCCTCACAAACACCACTCTCGCTGACAAAGATAGGAATACGCTTGGCTGCCTCACGCATACGGTCGCGCAAGTAGTCCTTATGGGTGGCGGCATAGTAGTGCAAGGTGTACATGACGTTCGTAACACCAGTTATAGGGCTCTCAGCAACGATGTGGACATCCTGGTCCCAATGGGGGCATCCCATGAGTATGATGTTGTCGGGGTCGTGCTTACGTATCTCCTTGATGACGGTTTGTGCGTATGCCTTCAGGTCATCCCATGAGTCTTCAACAGGCTCGTTGTAAAGTTCATAGATGACGTGGGGGTGTTTTCCGTATTTCTTGGCCATCTCGCCAAAAAACTTCGTGGCCTCAGCGGTGAGCAGTTTGTGCGAATGCCAGTCAATGATGACATAGACATCGTTCTTGATGGCAGACTCAATGACTGGTGTCATGCACTGCATGGCATATTCGGGGTTCTCTAAGTAGTTGTCTTCTATCATGATGCCCATAGCAGCACGCACCACGTTGGCATGCCAGTCCTGATGAAGCGTCTTGACGGCTTTTTTGTTATAGAAACGTGGCCACAGGTTGTGCCACCCGAGACTGATACCTCTTAGTACTACGGGATTTCCCTGCTGATCACACAACTGGGTACCAATAACTTGCAGCTGTCCCCACTTCTTGACGGGAGCCGTTGTTTGTGCATTAACGTTGCTCAGGGTAAAACCTGCAACAATTACTGACAATACCAACAATAATCTTTTCATATCTTTCAGGTTTTTAGTTATCATTTGTCACTTAAAATAGCGTTAACGTATAAAGATAAACTACTGCGGCAGGGATGGCTATGAGTGACGAGTCAAAGCGGTCGAGCATGCCACCATGGCCTGGTAGAATGTTACCAGAGTCTTTGATGCCAAGTGTACGCTTAAAGAGACTCTCAACCAAATCGCCCCATGTGCCAAAGACGGCAACGACCAGTCCGAGACCTAACCATTGTATAGTAGTGAGTATAGCACCATCGAGGAAATAGGAGATGGCCCATGCTGCTGCCAACACGAACAGGGCACCGCCAATGCTGCCTTCCCATGATTTGCCTGGCGAGATGCGTGGAAACAACTTGTGGCGTCCTAAGAGTGAGCCAACGCAGTAAGCTCCAGTGTCGTTGGTCCATAAGAATATGAATACTGACAGTGGCAAAATGGTATTGAACATCACTCGTCCATCAGGCGTGGAAGTGAACGCCAGCACGTTGATGAGCGAGAAGGGTAGGGCGATGTACATTTGTGAGAGCATGGTATATGCCCAGTTATTGATGGGGTCTGGCTGTTTGCTGTATAGCTCGGTGACCAACAAATAAATAATGGTAACGAGGTAGGGAATAAACACCATTGATTTGGCACCTCCACCATAGACGTCGCTGCAGAAGTAGGCAACGGCGAAGAAGAAATAAACACCTGCCACGGTGCAGATAAAGCGGTTGACAGTTACTGCCTCACGCTGGTTTACCAGTCCACAATATTCCCAGATGGTGAGACCTGTAATGAGTGCAAACAGCAGCACCATGGCTTCTGGACGAAGGAAGCAAGTAACGAGGGCGGCTACGAAAAACACACCGGTAATGGTACGTACAATCAGATTCTTCATTGTTCTTTCTGTAAGGGGCTTTCAGGGTCTTTCTGTTCTTTTTGTTCTTTCCGTTTCTCTTCTTCCAGTTCCTTTGCACGCCGCTCGGCCATGGCTTCTGCCTCGGCACGTTGCTGTGCCTCAAGCAGTTCCTCTGCACGACTGGTCCAGGGACGCGGCCCAAAGATTTTCTCAACGTCTTCGGCAAAGATGACCTCACGTTCAATGAGCAGTTGAGCCAGCTGTGCATGACCATCCTTATGCTCGGTCAAAATGCTTTTGGCACGGTCGTATTGTTCGTTAATCATCTTCAGAACCTCGTCATCCATGATCTTTGCTGTGGTTTCAGAGTAAGGACGCTGGAATTGGTACTCGGTATTGTTGTAGTAACAAATGTTGGGCAGTTTGTCACTCATGCCGGCGTAAGCTATCATGCCATAAGCCTGTTTAGTTGTACGCTCCAGATCATTCATGGCGCCAGTGGAAATATGACCGATGAACAATTCCTCGGCAGCACGACCGCCAAGTAGTGCGCACATTTCATCAAGCATAGCCTCTTTTGTCTGAAGCACACGCTCTTCTGGCAGATACCATGCAGCACCTAATGCACGTCCACGTGGTACAATACTTACTTTGACCAATGGATTTGCAAACTCAGTGAACCACGATATCGTAGCATGGCCGGCTTCATGGATGGCTATCGACTTCTTCTCTGCCTCAGTCATTACCTTTGTCTTTTTTTCCAGTCCACCAATGATACGATCGACGGCATCGAGGAAGTCCTGCTTACCAACCTTTTCACGGTCATGGCGTGCAGCAATGAGGGCTGCCTCGTTACAGACATTTGCAATATCGGCACCAGAGAAACCTGGTGTCTGGCGTGCTAAGAAGTCTATATCTACGGTATCATCGAGTTTCAGTGGCTTTAGGTGTACATTAAATACTTCCTTACGCTCGTTCAGGTCTGGCAAATCAACGTGTATTTGACGGTCAAAACGTCCAGCACGTAGCAGTGCGGAGTCAAGCATGTCGGCACGATTGGTGGCTGCCAGTGTTATGATACCGCTGTTGGTGCCAAAACCATCCATCTCAGTCAGCAGGGCATTTAGCGTGTTCTCGCGTTCGTCATTACCTCCCATGGCAGGATTTTTTGAACGGGCACGTCCCACAGCGTCTATCTCGTCAATGAAGATGATGCAAGGAGCTTTTTGCTTAGCCTGTTGGAACAGATCGCGTACACGGCTGGCACCAACACCAACGAACATCTCGACGAAGTCAGAACCGGACATCGAGAAGAAAGGTACGCCGGCTTCACCTGCTACTGCTTTGGCCATCAGTGTCTTACCTGTTCCTGGAGGACCTACGAGCAATGCTCCCTTGGGAATTTTTCCTCCCAGTTCAGTATATTTCTGGGGGTTCTTCAAGAAGTCAACAATCTCTTGCATCTCTTGTTTGGCACCAGCCTGACCAGCAACATCCTTGAATGTGATGTTCAAGTTGCCGCCGTTCTCGTACATCTTAGCACGGCTCTTGCCTACGTTGAAGATGCCGCTGCCCATGCTGCTTCCTCCTCCCATGCGTCGCATGAAGAATATCCACACGGCAACAATGGCAACAATGGGTAAGATGTTGTAAAGAAGGAAGTTCATCACTTCGTTGTTGTTACGGTTTTCGTAGCTGAACTCACCCGTAAACTTCTTGTCGGCACGCATCTGGCTGATGAACTGTTCTACCTGATCAACAGAACCTATCTCGACGGTGATGAACGGTTCTGTGCCTGTCTGCTGCACGCTTTGCTTGAATACTTCGCGCACCTTTTCGGGCTTGACATACATTCGCAGTTCGTTCTGTGTCTTGTTGATGACAATCTTCTGGGCATATCCTGCTGTCACCATATCCTTGAACTTTGAATAGGCTATCTGTTTCTTTGTTTCTGAACTGTCCGTACCTCCTGTCATGTAGAGGCCGATAAGTATTGCAATGACTATAGCATAAATCCAATTCATATTGAATTTAGGCATGTTCATCTTAGGTTCTTTATTATTGTTGTTGGGTTCCATTTGTGCGGTGTGTCTTTAATCAATATCGGGAATTCTGGTTAGTGCAGCATCTGCCCATAAGTGTTCCAGGTCATAAAACTCGCGTACGTCAGGCAAGAATATGTGTACCAGCACGTCGCCATAGTCCATGGCAACCCATTGGGCATTGTCTAAACCGGCTACTGCCGATGGCTTCTCGTTCATCTCGTTGCGAGCAAAGTCACCTATAGACTCTGTGATGGCCTCTACTTGTGCAGGAGAGTTGCCTTGACAAATAACGAAATACTTACAGATGGTACCTTCTATGCTGCTAAGGTCAGCAATGACAATGTTGCTTCCTTTTTTCTCTTGTATTCCCTTTGTGATGGTTGTTACTAATTGTTTTGTTTGTTCCATTAATATAATAATGTGTATTATGAGCGCAAAGTTACACGTTATTCTTGACAAAACCGATATAAATAAGAAAATTTTGCGCTTTTTTATAATTTTCTGCTGATTTTTTTTGCAGATTACAAAAAATACATTACCTTTGCAGTCGCAAATCGACAAGGGGTCGGTTGCAACCAAGGTATTGGGGTATGGTGTAATGGTAACACTGCAGATTCTGGTCCTGCCTTTCCTGGTTCGAGTCCGGGTACCCCAACAAGAAAAACCGCTAAGCTGCGAAATGTTGCTCAGCGGTTTTTTGTTGTTTCCTACTTATGGACTTTTAGCGGGTTAGCTGGGTCATTAACTCCTGATAACTGAGATGTTTGAAGAGTACATTGCCTTTTGAATCCAATAGATACATGGCGGGCAGTTGACGTAAGTCGTAGAGTGACTGTCCAAGGATGTCGCTGCGATCAATGCCCAAGGTCCATGTGTCGGGCATGTCGGAGCATTGTGCACGCCATGTAACCTCGTCATCTTCTGTTGATATGGCCAGCATACGTATAGCTCCTTCACTGATCTGCTGTTTCAGCAGTGAGCTGTGGCGCAGACGGAAAAGTAGGTCTTTGCAGTTCTCACAGTCAGGGTCATAGAATAGAAGCAGTGTCTTTTGCTGTCCTGTGTCTGATAACAGTGTGTGGCGTTTACCATCCAGTGTCTCGTATCTGAAATCGGTTGCTTGGTGCCCTGGCTGATTGCTGTGGATGAGTTGCAACTGAAACTGCGTCCGGGTCTGAAATGCTTCTTCGCAGGCTGGTGACTGTAACAATTGGACAGCCGTAAGGCAATATAGTGAATCGTTATGCAGTGGCGAATCGGTATTGAACAGGTATTGTTCAGTAGTCTCGGCAAAGTAGTTGAAGACGACAGGGTGGGGGGTGATGGCATCGACCCACTGTCTGACAGCCTTTTCCTGTTGTTGCCGCGCTGCATAGCCCAGCAGTCCGATGAAGTTTGAGAGGGCTTGTTCCGTGTAGTTTCCTTTGTGAAGCAGCGTGGTATCGCTGAAATTGAAATGTTCCCAATAATGCATGACAGCATAGCCGGCACGTGCCTCTATGTTTGTGATGGTGTCAGGAATGACGAGCACAGGGTATTCGTCTTGTGCATGTAGTGGCATGAATGTCACGACAAGCAGGGCGAAGGATGTCAGTAGTTGTTTCATTGCACAGGTGCTTTTCTTAATTAACTGAGAAAAACATCCTTTTATTGTGTTGTCAGACTTTATTCTTAGGTGGTTTGTTGCTTACGGTATTGTGTAGGCGTCATACCGAATGTCTCCTTGAACAAACGGTTGAAGGTGATAATGTTGCTCATGCCACAGTCTATGGCAATAACTTTGATGGGAGTGTCGGGTCGCTCTACAATCAACTGAGCAGCAAGTTGGATACGTTTGGCATTAATATAGACGGTACAATTACTGACACCGCTATAGCGACGCATCATGTTGCCAAATCGGTTCTTGTCTAAACCTGTCAGCTTTAACATGTCCTTACGTGTGAAGTGAGGCTGGCAAAAGAGCTGTCGATGGTCTATGATGTCATTCATAACATCGAACAACTGCTTTTCTGTTGGTGTGTCTTTTTTTTCTGGATTTTTATTATTTGTCACCATTTGAAACGAATAGTTACTATATTCACAATTCATTATTTCATTGAATTGTTATGCAAAATTATAAAAGAAAATTGGCATCGCCAAAGCGATGCCAATATATCGTTAAATATTTCGTCCCTATGGGAAAAAAGCGTCTAATCACGGTTTTCTGCGTCAATAGCTTTTATTTTTTCACGAACCAAGTTCATGTCATCTTTCAACTTCTGTACCTTCCGATTCATTTCGTCGATAAGTGAGTTTCCTTTCTTGCTGGATGCATTCAGGAATCCAAGGTTGTTCTCGTAGGTTTGAACTTCTTGTTTGATAGTCTCATATTGACGCATCAGGCGTGCACGCTCGTTGTCGAGAGCATTCTCACCACGCTCGGCAACCTGCTTCAGGTTATTCTTGAACTTGCTAAGACGACGTTTTGCAACATTGATGTTAAGCTCGGCATACAGTTTGTTCAGTGCAGCATGATACTCATCATAGACCTTGTCTTTCTCTTTGAAGGGCACATGACCGATGGCCTGGTAGTCCTCAACTAACTTCTGGACCTTTTCCTGCAAACCTTCTTGCTGTTCCTCACCATTTTCTTCGGCTATTGACTCCAGCTGTTGGATAATTTCACGTTTCTTAGCCAAGTTCTGGTGCTCCTCATTGCGCTGTCCGGCACCAGCAGCATTACGTGCCTCGAAGAACTTGTTGCATGCTCCAAGGAACTCTTCCCACAACTGATCGCCCAGTTTCTTTGGAACCATACCAATGGTCTTCCACTCCTTCTGAAGGGCAATGAGCTTGTCGCTGGTTGACTTCCACTCTGTAGAATCCTGTAATGCCTTGGCTTTTTCTATCAAGGCACGCTTCTTTTCAGCATTCTCCTTGAATGTTTCTTTCAGTGTCTTGAAATACTCGGCTTTCTTGCTAAAGAAGTC
This sequence comes from Prevotella sp., assembly GCA_017423565.1. Classification (GTDB taxonomy): domain Bacteria; phylum Bacteroidota; class Bacteroidia; order Bacteroidales; family Bacteroidaceae; genus Prevotella. The sequence goes on from JAFPED010000053.1 coordinate 8,522, forward strand.
ATCGCAGGCAGCACGGAATCGTTCGAAGATTTTGACGTTCATCTTCTGTGGTGCGAAACCGATGGTTTTCCATTCTGTCTGTATGTCGATAATTTCTTTGGTACGTTTCTCCCAGTCGTTTGCACCCTTGCTCTCGGCAGCTGCTATGGCTTCTACTTTCTCGCAGAGGGCAGTCTTACGTGCCAGGTTGTCTTCTTCTTTGGCACGTAACGTCTCGAAGTGTTGCTGGTGACGCTTGTTGATGACTGTTGATGCAGTCTTGAAACGTGTCCATATCTCCTCACGCAGCTCTTTATTGACCGGACCTGTCTCGCGGTATTCCTGATGTAACTTCTGTAGCTGGTGGAAAGCACTGATAACATCGGGCTCTTCAGCCAGACGCTCAGCAGCCTCGCAAAGCTTAGTCTTTAGCTCCAGGTTCTTCTTGAAATCGTATTCACGCGCCTCACTGTTCAGCTTCAGCAGGTCGTAGAACTGCTCTACATATAATTGGTAGTTGCGCCAAAGCTCGTTAGCTTTGTCAGCTGGTACGTTCTTTATCTCTTTCCATTCCTGCTGTAAGCTCTTAAACTCTTGATATGACTTGTTGGCTTCTTCGGGTGAAGTCACCATAGCTTTGATCTTCTCAATGATGTCAAGCTTCTTCTTCAGATTCTCTGCTTTCTCGGCTTCCTGCTCCTTGAACAGTTGGGCACGGCGCTCCTTGATGATACCCATCTCAGCCTTGAAGGCTTCTTCTTCAGGGTCTGGAGTGATTTGGTAGGCTGCAGGGTCACCACCAGCTTCGGTATAAGCCTTGAACTGGGCATCACGCTCAGCGATGTGTAGTTTGTAGAAGACTGTTTTCAGGTAATCAATCTCCTCTTTCTGTAGGGGTTCCTCACCGTGGGCAATCTCCTTGATGCGTTCCAGTATATCTTTCTTCGAGTTATATACTTTACGCTCAGGTTCATTTGCTGTTGCAGGTTCTTCCTCAGCAACAGGTGCCTCTACAGGTTCTTTTACTTCAGCCTTTTCAGCTTCTTCTACTACGTTTGCTTCTTCAGTCGGAGTGGCAGCCGTTAAGTTCTGCTCCTCCTGTGTTCCCATTTCAAGGGTCTTTTCTTGAGAGTCCATTGTTTAAACGCTTTAGTTTAAAATTAGGTTAGATCATACATATCAAGTGACAAAGATACGACAAAAAAGTAAAAAGGTAAAAAAGTAAAAAGGTAAAACGTCTTGCGTTTGCATTATTTAACGTTTCTGGGCCGCATTTCGCCAATTTGGCCTTTTTTACCTTTTTACTTTTACCTTTTTACTTTTTTGTTTTTTGCTCTTTAACTTTTAAATAAGTCTTTTATGTCTGAAGAAGAACCACGTCACTATAGAAATAACGACAGACAGTAGGATAGCAAAGATGAAGCCACCTGGATGGTTCTCCATACCGTTGATAAGGTTCATGCCGAAGAACGAAGCCACCAGTGTAGGCAACATCAGTATAATGGTTGCGGAGGTGAGCGTACGCATGACGGTGTTCATATTGTTGTTGATAATGCTCTGATAGGTATCCATAGTTGATTCCAGGATGTTCGAGTAGATGTTGGCCGTCTCTCTTGCCTGTGACATCTCAATGTTTACATCCTCGATGAGGTCGGCATCCAGTTCGTCAATCTGTAGTTTGAACTTTAGTTTCGACAGCAATGTCTCGTTGCCACGGATGGAAGTGACGAAGTAGGTCAGCGAGTCCTGCAGGCGCGACAGACCAATGAGGCTTTCGTTATTTACCTCCTGGTCGAGGTTCCTTTTTGCTTTTTCAATGAGCATATTGATTTGTTTGAGCCTTTTCAGATACCATACAGCACTGGACAGGAAAAGTCGGAACGTCATATCGACGAAGTCTGTGAACCCTTCTCCACGTTTCTGTTGGAACGATACGAAGTCAATCATCATATTGGTTTCGTAGTAGCACACAGTGATGGTAACGTCACGTTTATGAATGATACCTAAAGGCACAGTGGTATAGGGCGTACGCGAGCGTACTTCCTTGACATAGGGGATACGCAGGATGATGAGCATCCAGCCATCGTCGTATTCATAACGGGCACGCTCATCAGTATCGCTGATGTCACTCATGAAATAGTCTGGAATGTTAAACTGCTCTTCCAGCATCTGCTGGTCCTCTTCGGTGGGGCAGGTTACCTGTATCCAGCAATTGGGCTGCCACTCATTTATCTGGGTCAGTCCGTCAGTGTAGTTCCAGTAAGTCTTCATTTTGCTAATCCTTTAATAAAACGGTCTTAGCGGCAAAGGGATTAGCAGCCTTGCCACCTGTTCCCTTGCCTTACGAATTGTAATTATCCGCCGGGTAGTCGTCCATTTTCTTGTTAATATTTGGTTTTCGACTGCAAAGGTAGTGCAAAATGAGCTAAATGCAAAATATATTTCAATTTATTTTCATCTTTCATCTTTCATTTTTCATCTTCCTTGTCCAGACCTTGTATAAAGTCTTTCAGGTTTTCCCCGCTTTCCATCTGTAACTTCTTGCGCAATCTATAGCGTGCCGTTTCTATGCTACGTGTGCTACTATTGAGCAACGAGGCCATTTCTTTCGAACTCAGTCCCATTCTCAAGTAGGCACAAAGTTTGCGGTCGTTCAGCTTCAGGTCAGGGAAACGTGCTGTCAATTTGCGCATATAGTTGTCATATACAAGGTTGAAATTCTCTTCAAACTTTTCCCAGTTCTCGTCGTCGTTGATGTTTTGCTGTATGCCACGGCGTATGTCTTTAATCTTACGGGTGATATTGGCCTTGGCATCCTCACGCCGCACACTCTCCGATAAATCGTTCATCTGCGTGTCAAGCGACAGCAACATGTCGTTCTTACGCATCAGGTTCATGGTGGAGTCTGCCAGTTTGCTGGCATTTGCCTTCATGTCATATTCCAGTTGTTCGGCACGAAGTTTAATAAGCTCACGTTCTCTTTCTGCCTGTTCCAGTGAGAACTGCTGTTGCTGTTCTTTCAGCTGTCGTTCTTTTTCTATTCTAACTTTTATGAGTTCTCGCTCGGAACGCATCTTTAAGTAATGTATTATCAGGTATGCTAATAATGCTGCAAATACCAGATAAAGAATCCATGCCCACCATGTCTCATACCATGCCGGCAGTATTTCTATTTGTATGGAGCATTCTGTTGTCAAGCCACTTAGTGCGTTCTGTGCCCTAACGTGAAAGGTGTAGGTACCTTTAGGCAGGTTGGTATAGGCTTTCGAGGTGCTTTTTTGTGGCATGCTCCAGTTTTTGTCATACCCCTCCAGCATACATTGGTAACTTACGACCTTGTTGTCACGATATTCAGTTTGTATGAATTCAATCTGTATGGAGTTCTGATTATGTGGAATACGCACCAGGACTTTTTTATTTGCTGGCACTAAGTTACGGTATAGCAGTGTGTCATTCTGGTTAGTGCCTGTAATCTTACGTATGTAAGTGGTTGCAGCCTTGCTTCTGTCTTTGTATTGGTTGTTGAGCACATAGAAACCTTCATTGGCACCCACCAGTGTGTGAGTGGAGTCTATGTAGCATAGTTCCTGTCCAATATGTAGAGTCTGTGTGGCATTGCGGAACGACAGGCTGTCAAGATGAAACTTGCCGTTCTTTTGATGGGTTGCCAATGCTAAGTAGTTCTGCTTGTATGCCCAGAGATCCTTGTAAGGTGTCTGGAAGATGCGCAATGCAGTGCCATAGGTGTCGAAGAACTTGCTCTTCTGCTGGTCAAAAACTAACTTTTGGGTCTTCGGGTCATACCGATATAGTCCGTCAACACATGACACATAGATTTTCCCGTCGATGCGGCAAAGCAGGTTACCCTCGTCCATTATCAGTCCATTGTCCTTGTGGAAGTGCTCTATGCGGGTAGCACTGGTTAGGTCCTGACTTAGTTGTACATGGAAGATGCCTTTCTGCCAATGGCTGATCCATAATGACCCGTCGTTATCAACAAAGAACTCTCCACTGATAATGTCAAAATTCTTGATGCGGTGCTTCATGCGGTAAGTGTTCCCCTGACGTTCAAGAACGAAGAAACCTTTATAGTCACAACCAATGACGAGTCCTTTGCTATGTGGAGTAGGAGCGAAGTTCCATGTGCCTTCAGTTCCGGCAATGTGCTCTACTGTCATGCCACGTATAATATAAGAGCCGTTATCGCTGCCACAGAACAGTGTGCCGTCAATGTTGTTTAGCGACCATACCTGTCCTGTCATGCCTGTCAACAGTTGAGGCTGAGGTGGAGTTGGAGATGCATGGATAGGGTAGGGCGTTGAGAACAGTCCTTGACTTGTACCTAAGTATAACTGTTGCCCGTTTATCAGGGCAGCATATCCTGTGCCTATGTGGCTGTAGCTGCTGATGAGTCCACTGTAAGGCGTCTCTTTAATGACATAGCTGAGTCCGTTGTCCAGTCCAAGCCATAGGTTGTGGTTATGGTCGAAGCACAAGGAAAGAACCGTATTATTCTGCAGCCATGAGTCTATATTGGCATAGGAAGTGTGGTTGTTCTTCATGTCGTACAGCACCATTCCTCCACGCACTGTACCAAAAGCAAGGTTGTCACCATCAATGGCGGCGCAGAAGACTTGGTTGGTACGCAGATAATGTGTGATGGGCAGTTCGAAGGGTACCATCTGCTGTCCGTTGTAAGCCAAGATGCCGTCATTGCTGGTGACAAACAGCATCATTGAACCGTAAGGCAGTATGGAGCGAACCACCTTTCCGCCTATAGCCTCTGTTCCCTTCAGTGGTATGATGCCATTGGTCGTCAATATGCCAGCACACTCCGAACCTGCCACTATGACCTTCTCATTGATGAGGGCAGCGCACTCCAGGCGTTGCTTGTCTCGGAATATATTGATTCTTTGTTCTTTGGGCAAATATACCAGCAACTCCTCCTTACTCTGGAAGACAATGTTGTCGCCATGCTTCATGATTTGCCATATCTCGCCAATGTTTTGACGGTCCTTCGGAAGCAGATGGGTAAGTGTATGGTAAGTGATGGTCATATGTATGCTGTCGGCTTTGAAGTATCCGAACTCATTGGATGCACCGGCATATATACGTTTTATCGGTTCGTCAAAGAATAAAGCGCGAACCACAGAGTAGTTATTAACATAGTGTAGTTCCCAGTCCTTACTGTCAAAGACCAAGAGTCCGTGGTTGTTTCCTATAAACATTCGTTGGTTGGGCCCCTCAATGATACTCCAGTTCTGTGTGCCTGCCTGATAGTCGGTTACGGAGAAATTACGTACTTGGGGATATTGGGCATGAGCTATTGCGCACGCGAACATTATATATAATATGGTAAGATACTTCCGTAATGTCATAGGTCAGTATTGTGAGGTTTGTCTGCAAAGTTACGTCTTTTCGTCCAATAAAAGACCTTTTGTTGGTGATAATTAACATTTGAATGCACTTGTGAGGTAGCAAAAAGTGGAAAAGTTTAAAAGATTATTCATGGTAAAGTGCTGTAAATAAATGTTTTGGCAGCTTTTATGATGTGGAATGCCTGTTTCAATGTGAGGTGCTTTTTAGGCTAAAAGTGAGTTTTTTGTGAGTTGTTTTTCATGGTCAGCCCACCTATTAAATATATCTTTGTGGTCGAAAATACTAACGCAATCTATAAAAACAACAACTAAAAATACAACGTTATGAAGAAAAATTACTTTTTATCTTTTGCATTTGCTGCATTGTTGATGGCACCAGTTGCCGTACAAGCACAGTATGTTAATGAGGCTCCAGCCGGTGGTTTCGACTTTAGTTCGGGCAAGGACTATGTCGTTATCTATGCTCCTGAAGCTCAAGTCAGTGCTATGGGTAGTAAGATTCTCTCGAATCAGAATCTTGACCCCAATAGAGTTGACAACCAGTTCTATTATTGGACAGCTCAGTGGGATGCCAAGCTTTTTACGTTATATGATATTGAAGATACCCAAAAGAACTCTTGGGGCGGTGGTGAGAAACTCAATATGACTCCTCTTTTTGAATGGGGAGCTGGTCATTTTGGTGCTAAAGCCAAGCCATACGACCTGAGTGTAATTGACGAAGACCATATCTTGCATATTGGATTTATGAATATTGGCGCGTCAACAGCCTCTAATCAGTTTAAGTTTACTTTCGGCCCCAGCAATAAAGAAATACAGTTGCTTGTCAATGAGGCTGTAGGTCAGATGGCTGGCGATTTAGTTGGTGTAGGAAATGCAACTAAGTTAAATACTTGGTACTATCTGGATATTCCTTTGAAAGACTTGCTCGACCCAGAAGGTGACTTTGGTTTTGAGTGTGACTTCAGTAAGCCTACAGGTGAGATTATTTTTGCTGTTGGTTTCAATGATGCTACTCCTTCAAAGTATAAACAGGGTGCTGTCGATCCAGACACTGGTATGTATGAGATAACCATTACAGAAAAAGGCTCTGCACTGGCTGTCGATCACGTGTTCCTTTATAAGAAGGACGCCACTGGCATGTTGACTATTAATAATAATGGTATGGAGGATGCTAATGCTCCTATATATAATCTCTCAGGTCAAAAAGTTGATCAGAACTACCGTGGTGTAGTTATTAAGAATGGACGCAAATATTTGCAGTAATCAAGTCATTTGTCAGATATGAAGATAAAATCATTAGTTTATGGTATGCTGATGGCAGCAGTTTTCCCAACTGCTGCCTCTGCACAGGCTATTGAGAGCGCTCCCGACGGTTATAAGTTGGTATGGAGCGACGAGTTCGACGGTACCACTTTGAATGAAAAGAACTGGACTGTTGAGGTCAGTGGAAATGGTGGTGGAAACCAGGAACTGCAATATTATCGTCGTGAAAACGTGTCAGTAGCCGATGGTAGTCTGGTCCTTACAGCCCGTCGTGAGAACTACCAAGGCAAGAGTTTTACTTCGGGTCGTATTAATTCTAATCAGAAGGCGGCTTTCAAGCATGGCATTCTTCAGGCACGTATTAAGTTCCCCAAGACGGCTAATGGTCTGTGGCCTGCTTACTGGATGATGGGTAACGACCTGAATAAGTATGGCTGGCCACGCTGTGGTGAGATGGATATTGTTGAAATGGGTCATTTCAATGCTATTACTGGCAGTTATGCTGGTTGGCAAGACCGTTATTTCTCTGGCACGCTACACTATGGCCCCAGTGCCAGCAATCAGGATCACCAGCAAATAAGCCAGGAATTCAAAAAAGAAAAGTTCGAGTCTATTGGTGCTGTTGAAGGCGATTATCATATCTTTACAGTAGAATGGGATGGCGAATACATTTATATGTATTATGACCTTGAGGGTTATACCAATGCCAAAAAACGTCAGGCACTTTATTTTACATATGGTATCAGCTATACTGACGATAAGCTCTCTGCCGGTCACTACTTCCAAAAACCGTTCTATTTCCTCTTTAACCTGGCTGTAGGTGGTACGTTCACCAATATTTACAATCCTGAACAGATTACGGCACTTCCCAATGCTGGTGACGAAGCTAAGATGTACGTCGATTGGGTACGTGTCTATCAGGCAACGGACGATGCTGATGCCCAGTACATGTTCACTGATGCCAGTGGTAACAAACAGACAAATATTGAGGATGAGCCTGAGCAGCCCAGTCAGCCTGACAATGTAACGGAACTTTCTGGCTTTGCTACAGAGGCTCTCGACGCTCAAGGCAATACGACGTTCGATTTCAACGACGTATCTGATGCCGTGCTTATCTCTACCAGCGATGGTGTAACTGGACATCTTCTTTCTGCAGGTGCTACGGTTCACGACTATAATGTCAACAACACCAACCGTAATCTGTACATCTGGAGTGACACCTACGTTCCTGTCAATCGTGACGGCAAGACCAACTCCTTCGGTTGGGATGAGGGCTATAATAAGTTCACTGTAGCCAGTGTAGGCTGGTCGGGCTTAGGCTTCAACATTAAGGGTGAGGATTTGTCAATGATTGACGATACTTACTGGCTCCACTTCGCTATGCGTGGTGACGACCTTGCACAACATACGTCGCATCAGATAACCGTCAGCAATGCCAACTTCATTGTTGGTAACAGTGACGGAAAGTTTGCAAGCATCGGAGACTTCAAGCGTGATGGTAAGTGGTACTACTTTGATATTCCTGTCAAGGTGCTCAAGCAGTTTGCCGACCCATTGTTCAAGGATAACAATGCAGCTAATTTCGACGATAATATCATCGCTTTCATTAGTGGTGGTGTGACCGATTCAGAACTTTGTTTCGACAACATCTTCTTCTATAAGAGCAAGACGAAGGAGATACCTACATACGCAGACACTTCTGCTGACCTCGGAAAGTACGGTTACAAGAGTGTAACTGCTAATGGCACATGGGCTTTCGACCTGACACAAGTGGGCGAGATAATACCCATAGCACTCTCTGAGGATGTATGGAAGGGTGTGACGAGTGATGGAACATATCAGGCAACCGACTTGGTAACGGCCGACCGCGACTATACCCAGAGCAATAATTACTATCCATGGGAAGGAACGATGGCAGGCGATCATTTCGATGGCATTGCCAACTCGTCTGGTGTATATACAGGTGGTATCACTCAGTGGCGCTCCAATGTTCTTACTGGTTGGAATGGTATGGGCATAGCTTCAGGAACCGTGAAAGACCTGTCGATGATTGACGATTCATATTATCTGCATATAGCCCTGCGCTCTGACGCTGCCGTGGGACATGTTCCTGTCCGTGTACGCTTTGGTGCTGAGGATTCTGATGCCATCATTACCTTTGGCGCCTACAGCACATTCCCCATCTTCGCCGACTTCAATCGCGATGGTGAGTGGTATGCCTTCGATATTCCTGTGGCTGAGCTGAAGAAGTATGGTAAACTGTGGGGAAAGAACAATGGCGTGGTTAATCCTAATGAGAACTTGGTATGTTTCTATACCATGGATACCTATTATACTGGTAGTTGGTTTGCTTTCGATAACATCTTCTTCTGGAAGAAAAAGGATGGAACACAGCCTGAAGTCAACGAGCTGGGTGACTACACTACGAAGAGCCTCGATGCCAGTGGCAACAGCTACTTCAACTTCGAAGGCAAGGATTTCATCAACTTCAGCGTTCCTTCTGCTACCCTTGACATGCAGACTGCCGGTGGTACGCAGGAAGAGAACATCCTGGCTGGTTACTATACCTTATATAATTGGGAAGGTAATACCTATACTGATGGTACTCATGGAGGCGACGGCGTCAACTCCTTTGGCATTGAAAACCAGGGTTGGATTGACTGGGTAGTAGGTACGAAAGGCTGGTCTGGCGGTGGCTTCATCTGTGAGGAAGATGGAGGTGCTGACCTGACAGTGCTCGACCAAGGTGATTGGTACCTGCACTTTGCCATGCGTGGTACCGATCAGTGTAACCATCTTATTGGTTTCGCAGAGTCACGCTTTACCATTGGTTCTGCTCCGTTCGACGCTACGACGCCTGTCATTGGTAACTACGTACGTAACAACGAGTGGTACTCATTCGATATTCCTTACAGTGTTATCAAAGCACAGAAGGGCGCTGGCCTCTATCCACAAGGTAAGGGTGGACAGTCGGCTTGGAAGGATAACCTCGTTTGGTTCATGAGTGGTGGTCATACAGGTGATGAGCTGCAGTTGGACAATGTGTTCTTCTGGCGTGAAAAGGTGTCTGATGGCATTGAGTCCATATTTACCACACAACCTTCAGCACCGGCGGCTCAACGCTGGTTCACCCTCGATGGTCGCATGCTGTCAGGCAAGCCGACAACAGCAGGAATCTATATCTGCAACGGAAAGAAATACGTTGTTAAATGAGAACAGTTTTTTGTTTCATTATAGTTTTGGTGTTTTCCACCTTCACCACCTTGGCACAGCAACGCAGTGTCAAGCGTGGTGTGGGGTGGGATGAAAAACTGCAACCCATGACAAATGCGCCTGTTGACAAGATGTCACCAGGCATTTGTTGGTACTACAACTGGGGACTTTCTCCTCAGGGCAATGTCACCAATGTCGGTCCTGGCTTGGATATGGAGTATGTTCCCATGTGCTGGAATGGAGGGTTCAACGAGACGACGCTGCGTAACTATCTTAACGCCCATCCTGGCGTGAAGTATTTGTTAGGCTTCAACGAACCCAACTTCTCGTCGCAAGCAAACATGACACCACAGAAAGCTGCTGAGGCATGGCCAAAACTGGAAAAGATAGCCGACGACTATGGATTGCAGTTAGTGGCACCAGCCTTGAACTTCTCTGGCGAGAAGGTTGGCGGACGCACATGGAACCCTTATGAGTGGTACGATGAGTTCTTCCGTCTGCTGCCAGAGGCGAAACTCGACTACTTGGCATTACATTGTTATATGAACTGGTATTCGGCTACCACATGGTTTGCTACCGAATACTTCTATAAGGACCTCTACGACATGTCTAAGACCGATGTTTATGGACGCTATCCTAATCTGAAGGCCTTCCTTGACAACTATCGTATGGCTAACGGACATTTCCCATTGATGTTCCTCACGGAGTTCTGCTCATGGGAAAATGATGGCACCATCAGCAGTGTCAACTTCCAAATAGACCAGATGACGCAGAAGGTACAGAAGCTTGAACAGAGCGACCTTGTAGCTGCCTATGCCTGGTTTATGGGTAATGCTGCCAGTGGTGCGTCGTCTTATCCCTACATGAGCATTTTCCAAACCAACAATGCCGCCAGCGATCTCTCGGAGCTGGGACGTGTCTATGTCTATATGTCGTCGTTCGACACCACGAAGTATTATGCTCCTGATGAAACGGTCTGGGCCAAAGACTATGTGGATGCCAGCCTTGACAACCAACAGCCCCGTCTGCGTTCTAATACAGACGCACAGACCAACGTGCCGCTTCAAGTAGAGATGCAGTCTGGCACATGGCTTTCCTATCAGTTTACGTTGCCCTCTGATGGCGACTATACACTGAAGATGCGCATGAAGTCTGGTGCAGATAACTCCTTTAGGGTTTATCAGGATGCTTTTGGTTCGGCTAATGCAAAGTTGAAAACCACTCTGACCTCTACGTCTAACCTGTGGCAAGATGTAGAAGTGACAGTCCCGTTATCAGCCGGACAGCACCACATTATTATATATAATGGTGCCTCCACATCAATGTATCTGAACAGTCTAATGCTGTCTGCAACTCAGGAGACTGCCATTGGTACTGTTGATGCCCAACGCTCTACACTCAACGCACAGCCTTGCTATACCCTCAGTGGAATCCTTCTACACGCTGTTCCTCAACAGAAGGGTATTTACATTCAAGGGGGACACAAACGATTAGTTAGGTAGTCCCCCTAACTATAATAACTATAACCACTATAATAACTATAAATAACATCGCTTATGAAAAAACTTCTATTAACAGCATTTGCGCTCTTAGCCGTTATCACGTTATCGGCGCAGACAAACCTGACGGAAGGTAAGACAGTCGTTCCATTAGGTGGACTGAAGACCTACAACAATGGAACCACTGACTACACCATCAACAATGACGACCTTCAGAAGATAACCGTTGCTGGTAATACCGACAATGTCTATCTCTTCCCTGAAGGTGGTGGATATGCCAGCGATGCTAATATCGCTTTAGGCATTCAAGGCTTCTACATCGATTTGGGAGAATCCAAGAGCATTGGCGCCATCCGTTCAACTTGGGAAGGTGCTGCTGCTGGCGGCAACATTTATGTGACTGACAGCCAACCGGCTGCTGATGGCACACTGACAGGTGAGACACTTATTGCCACTTTCACCAATGCTCAGGAAACAGCGAAGAATGTTGCTGTCTCTGTAACCAACAGCGGACGTTATCTCGTCTTTGTACCTACTGAAGCAACAAACTATGCATGGGGTGTGAAGATTCGCACCTTCGTAGCGCTCGAGAAAGAGTCCTCCGTTCTTACTTCTCTTTTGGTTAGTCCTACTACCGTTAAGGTGGGCGAGCCTACTGAAATGACATTTACTCCACAAGATCAGTTAGGACTTGCGCTTACAGGAGCCACCTATTCCGTGACTAATGCAACGCTCGAAGGTACTACACTGACAGCTACTGCTGCTGGCGATGTCCAGGTTACAGCAACAATTGGCGATGTGTCGGTAAGCACTACAATTAAGGCTATTTCCGTTTCTAATCCTACAACCAATCCTGATGAACCTGAAGACCTGACCGCTAATGTCATAGCACTCTACAGTTCGAAGTATGGCAAGGGACTCAACGAGAACAACCCCGGATGGGGTGTCGGCGGTGGTGCTCCTAATCCACTTTATACCTCGTTAGAGGAAGTTGAGATAGCCGATGGTCATAAGTCGGTACATGTCAAGGGTACAGGTTTCAATAACCGCACACAAGATGGTGTTGCCGTATCTGCAGACTACACAACCATACATGTTGCACTATATCCTTTCTCTGCTACCGAATGTAAGATCTTTGGTGACAATGCTTATGGCAATGCTATTATCAAGACAGGTCTTGTCCCTGGACAGTGGAACTATGTTTCCGTGCCAAA
>JAFPED010000054.1 GCA_017423565.1 Prevotella sp.
CCTCTACTCCAGCACAAAAACACTACAAACAATTGTCGATGCTTTCAGACGACAGCATGCAGCTATGGTCATCGGATCATATCGAATGTGCGACTTCAATTTAAACATACTACCACATGGACTCATCGACCACCACGAGTGGACCGACGAAAACGGACCAAACAACGCACTGCGCATTAACGGACTTGGAGCACCACGAGCCTTCTTCACACCTCTCCTACGACAAATACAGTTCCCAAACACCTCCTACGGAGAGGACTATGCCATGGGACTTATCTTCTCAAGACACTATCGCATCGGACGTATCTACTCCGAGCTGTATCTCTGTCGCAGATGGGGAGGCAACAGCGACGCTGCACTTTCCGTCGAACGAATCAATGCCAATAACCTCTACAAAGACCGGCTGAGAACTCTCGAGGTAAAGGCACGGCAACAGATGATACAGGGAAAACAGGACATCATGAATGACTCCAGCCTACAACGATTCTTCAACCGACAACTTGAGAAGTGGGACGATGCACGCCAGCGATACCGCGAACTGCGCGACGTCATGACGAGAGAGCTCACAGAGGACAATTTCACCATGCAGGTGCAGTGGAACCCTGCAAGAATGGTTTCTACTGGAGCAAACATCGACCAACAGGCCATCAGCCAACGACCGTGTTTCCTATGCGAACAGAACAGGCCCGAACAACAAATCAAGAAAAACTTCGGACAGCAGATGGAGATACTCGTCAACCCCTACCCCATCCTGCCTACACATTACACCATACCAGTAAACAGCCACCGACCACAGCGCATCGACATGCTATACAAGGAGATGCTACAACTGCTGCAAGAGTACCCCGAGCTCATGGTGTTCTACAACGGACCCAAGTGCGGAGCTTCTGCGCCAGACCACGCACACTTGCAGGCAGGCACCAATGGCATACTACCCCTGCAGACTGCATGGCAACGACTCAGTAGAAACCTGACAGAAGTGGTAAAAAACGATGAAGGAGATGGCATCTTCCTTATCAACGACTACCCATGCCCAGCACTGCTCATCACCAGCAAAAACGCGGACATACACCGGCAGCTGTTCAAACAGCTTTACCGCTGTCTGCCCATTGAACCACACGATGAGGAACCCATGCTCAACATCATTGCATGGCGCACTGCTGGCACGTTCATCAGCGTCGTGTTCCCAAGGCGAAAGCACAGACCATCATGCTACACTGCCAATGGCAATGACCAGTTTATCATTTCCCCAGGAGCACTCGACATGGGAGGACTCATCATAACACCACGTCAACAAGACTTCGAACGCATCACGTCGGAAACAGCTTTCGACATACTACGCGAGGTGTCCATTTCTCCAGCTGACATGCAACAGGTCATCGACCAGTTGAAACAACAGCCTAACCACAAAACGCAAAACGCAAACCTCAAACCACAAAATTCCAAGCAACCCGAGGTCACTGTGGGCATCGTCAGCGGACAGAAAATACATTTCGCACTCAACGCTCCATATACCGCTAAGGGAGAAACCATCGAGGGCGAACAGTTCGTCGAGTTCTGCGAAGGGGGAATACTATGGAACGGCAACCAATATCGCGAACTCGCCTTCACACCACAACAACCTGATGCCTCGTTCTCACTCTACGACGTCACCATAGGTGTCAACTTCCACTGGGAGCGAAAGGAAACACAGGTGTTCAACGGCACACTGCGACTCGTCGTCGAGGCTGACAAGATAACTGCCATCAACCAACTGCCCGTCGAAAAATACCTCGTCAGCGTCATCTCAAGCGAGATGAATGCAACATCCAGCATCGAACTGCTAAAGGCACATGCCGTCATCAGCCGTTCATGGCTACTCGCACAAATGGAAAAACGAAGACAGCTCAAAGGAGGACAAAACAGTTTCTTCTCCTTCATCAAGAAAGACGACGAGCTCATACGATGGTACGACCGGGAAGACCACCAGATTTTCGACGTCTGTGCAGATGACCACTGCCAGCGCTACCAGGGCATCACTAAAGCCACCAACCGATCGGTCGATGCTGCAGTAAAGGCAACCAAGGGACAAATCCTCATGTACGAGGACACCATCTGCGACGCACGCTACGGTAAGTGCTGCGGAGGCATCACCGAGGAGTTCCAGTACTGCTGGGAGGACACACGCAAACCTTACCTCATGGCTATACCCGACAACCGATTGGGAAACCGCGTACCCGACCTTACCGTCGAAGAGAATGCCGATAGATGGATAAGATCCACACCTGATGCTTTCTGTAACACCCACGACCATGAGGTGCTATCGCAGGTGCTCAACGACTACGATCAGGAAACCACAGAGTTCTACAGATGGCATGTCGAATATACTGCCGAAGAACTCACACAATTGGTCAACGAGAAACTAAAGGACGACTTTGGACTCATTACAGACCTCATACCCCTGGAACGAGGACGGAGCGGACGCATCTGGAAACTGAAAATCGTAGGTACTAAAAAGACTTTCACCATCGGAAAGGAACTTGAAATCAGACGTACACTATCACCATCACATCTCTACAGCTCAGCCTTCGTCGTTGACAAACATGACGGACGATTCATCCTCACCGGTGCCGGATGGGGTCACGGGGTCGGTCTTTGTCAAATCGGGGCTGCTGTCATGAGTACACAGGGTTATAATTACGACCAGATTCTCTTACACTACTACCGCGGCTCGGAAATAAAGAAAATTTATTAGAACAACGAAGAACAAATAAATACATCTCTATAATAAGAATATGAATACAGACAACTCCAACACACAATCCTCCTCTCCCTCAGAGAAGCCAGGAGGAGTATCACCATGGTCCTGGATTCCCACACTCTACATCGCAGAGGGACTGCCCAATGTCGTCGTGATGACCGTCGCAGTCGTCATGTACATGCAACTCGGCATGAGCGACACTGAGATAGCACTCTATACCTCATGGCTCGGACTGCCATGGGTCATCAAACCATTTTGGAGCCCCTTCGTCGATCTCGTCAAAACCAAACGCTGGTGGGTCCTTACCATGCAGGCATTACTCGGATCATCTCTCGCCGGCGTTGCCTTCACACTCAACACGCCACTGTGGTTCCAAGGAACCATGTGCTGTTTCTTCCTCATGGCATTTTCCAGCGCTACTCACGACATTGCAGCAGATGGATTCTACATGCTCGAGCTCTCCGACCACCAACAGACATGGTTCGTTGGCATACGAAACCTCTTCTACAGACTCGCCGTCATCTTCGGAAATGGTGTGCTCATACCCGTCGCTGGCATCCTGCAAGTCTATTTCAAAGACCAGACAGCCTTCACGTGGAGTCTCGTGTTCTACGGACTTGCAGCACTCTTCATTGCCATCTGGCTCTACCACGCATACATCATGCCACAGCCAGAGCAAAAAGCAGCGGCCCCTTCCGAGAGACCAGAAGGCGTTTCCATTACACAAGCTCTTACCAGCTATTTCCGTAAGTTCCCAGTACGCGAGACTGTCTTCGCTATGCTCTTCCTCCTGCTCTATCGCTTCCCCGAGGCTCTGCTTACAAAAATGAGTCTCACCTTCCTACAACGACCCAACTCTGAGGGCGGACTCGGACTCTCGCCACAGGAGTTCGGACTCGCCAACGGAACCGTAGGACTCATCGGACTCATGCTCGGAGGCATCGTCGGCGGATGGCTCGCTAGCCGAGACGGACTGAAACGTTGGCTGTGGCCCATGGTATGCGCCATCACACTGCCCGACATCGTATATGTCTATATGAGCTACGCCATGCCCGACAACCTCGTGCTCATCTCCACCTGCCTTTTCGTTGAGCAGTTCGGTTACGGACTCGGCTTCACTGCACTCACCCTCTATATGCTCTATTTCAGCCAAGGAACGTTCAAGACCTCACATTACGCCATCTGCACTGGTATCTCCTACCTCGGACTTATGCTACCTGGTATGGTCTCCGGATGGCTCAAGGACAGCATGGGCTACCAGCAGTTCTTCCTACTCGTCATGGCACTGTGCGTCATCACATTCCTCGTGGCTGCCTTCATACATATCGACCCCGAATTTGGTAAGAAAAAAGAAGAATAGGAAAATCCCTACGGCGAAATAGGAAAAAACTATTGCACCAAAGGGGATTTTTCCTTAACTTTGCACCAAGAAAACTGAATAACGAACATTTAAAAAAGGAGATACCACTATGAAGAAGTTTTACACCAACATCGCAGTAGCACTCATGGCAGTGCTCACGATGACAGCATTTTCCAGCTGCGAGAACGACGAGCAGATAGCTTACGACCTCTCCGGCGAGTGGCAAGGATACATGGGTGAGAGCTACTATGACTACTGGGGCTACGAGAACTATGCAGAGTACTACACCGTCATGCACTTCTATCGTAACGACTACTACCGTAACAGCTACTCCAACTACTCTTATGGTGCTACCTCTGGACAAGGCGAGCAAATCGACTATCCACGCTATTCTTATAGCGGACAGCCCTACTACCGCTATTTCCGCTGGAGGGTTGACTGGGGAACCATCTATATCGACTACGATACCGGTGAAGAAGTACGCATCTACAGCTTCTCCATCAACAACCGTTACTTCTCAGGTACCATGGAGTACTTCGACCGTTATGGCAACAGGCTCAGTGTCGCCGATTTCGACTTCACGAAGACCTACGACTTCAACTGGGACACCTACTACCGCCGTGCCGTCATGCCCACATCCATCCAGACTGACAGCATCACAATTACGAAGTAGTGAGTTTAGCTCACTACTTCTTTTCGTTCTGCTATTTTGCAAAGATGCTTTAGGGAAGGCCTAAATCCCTAACCCTCCACTGAACGTCGCATCCACCGCCTTGCTCTGTAAGATACGTGAGTGAGGCGGTACGCTATGTGTCAGCCAGATGTTACCACCAATTACCGAGTCATGACCAATTGTGATACGCCCCAGTATCGACGCGTTTGAATAAACCGTCACATTATCTTCAATAATCGGGTGGCGAGGCACGTTCAGCATGTTCCCCTCTTCGTCATACTTAAAGCTCTTAGCACCCAGCGTCACACCTTGGTACAGCGCCACATGATTGCCGATGATTGTCGTTTCGCCAATTACTACGCCCGTTCCATGGTCTATAGAAAAATACTCCCCTATCTGCGCCCCGGGGTGAATGTCAATTCCCGTACGCTGATGCGCCTGTTCGGTGATGATTCTTGGAATCACCGGTACCTGCATGCCATGCAGCACATGAGCAATTCTATAGTGCGACATCGCAATGAGCGACGGGTATGAATAGATTACCTCCCCGTAGTTTGTTGCAGCAGGGTCATTGTTAAACATCGCTTCCACGTCCGTATATAACAGTCTCTTCAGTTCGGGCAGCTGGTCAATAAACTTCAAGGCAAGACCCTGCGCCTTCACCGTCGCCTCCTCTTCGCTCATGCAACTGCAGAACAGCAACCCACGAGCTATCTGAGCGTTCAGTAGCTTATACAGCTCTTCCATGTTCACGCCGATGTGGTACGCCCTTATCTGTTCGTCTGGCTGTCGTTTGTAAAAGTAGTCACTGAACAATATGTCCCGCACCAGCATTACCACCCGTTCCACATCTTCCACGCTGGGCATCAGCGACGACCCTTCGGGCATCATACCATCTTCTTTCTCCGAGTGTTTCGCCAATATGGCAACGTTTCTCAGCAACACCTCATTCACGTTCTCTTTCATATTACTTAAGTTTAGTTTAGATCATCAATATGTAAACTCATTGGTGCTATCCCATTCCGTATCTACATAAACGGAGGTAGAGCCCTGTGGTGTATCAGGCTCATCTGGTTCATCTGGCAAGTCCGGTTCGCCATCAGTAAAAAAAGCACCAGTATATTGTGTAATAGTATTTCGCTCCATGGTTACTTTGAATTCTTTAGAATAGAGAACCTCATCATTACCATTCAGGGCTTCTACTTTAAAAGTTACGACTTTCGAGTCTGCATGAGGAAAAGTAAATAGCTCAAATGTCAAGGGCTCACCATCTGTTGTGGCATCCAAGTCGAAATATACCTTCTGCTGGGAGTTAACATTACCATAACCTGTGGTTGCATCAAGGCCACCACTTCCTCCTGTATAGTAGAAATAAAATCGCTTAACACTTGAAGGTTTACCATCGTCCGTCATTAATCGGAACATTGCAGTAGCACGATTCAAGACATATTGCTGTTCACCCATTCCGCTTGACACGACAAGCGTCCCATAATAATAAAAGGTATCAGTATAACCCGTTCCTCCAGAAGATGTGAGATTTGTAAATTTCACCTGATCAGGTTTGGTCGTTGAAGGATTTGCACTACCACTATGTCCAATAATCAACAACTGATATGTACCGGGGTCAAGCGACATCGTCATTGTACCAAAATCACTTTCGCTGACTTTTTGATTGTCGTACTTAACACGCTCTCCATTCTGGTAAACAGCAAAACATAATTTTGTACAGACTTGACTTACGGGGACGCGAGCTCTTGTCAAATCGCCATTTACATAAGCTTCGATGTCCGAAATCTTCATTACGACAGTTACTTGCTCTTCATCTCCAGATGCTTGGGATGATGAATCATTAAAAACTGCCTTTTCACAACTACATAATAGTCCTAAAACCAGTATAAACATACTGGAAAAGAACATGTTTTTCTGTGTTTTTTGTATTCGATTCTTCATAGATAATAAATATTAACGTTTATGTATGTTGTATGTCACAAAGATAATTAAAAATACAGTTCAATAGCATACAAGCATCGATACATTAACTTTTTTTAAATATGTAAATGACATATAGTCTCAACTTAGCATTACCTTTGCCCTCAAAAAAAGCGATGAAGGAATTTACGAAAGAAGAATTAGATGGTCGAGTGGCTCAGGCAGTAGAGAACTTCATGTCTGGTTATGGTTGTTGCCAGAGTGTAGTTGCAGCATTCTCAGACTTATATGGCATGGATGAGTTGACTGCGAAGAAGATAGGTGCAGGCTTTGGCGGTGGCGTTGGCAGGCTTAGGATGATGTGTGGTGCAGTGTCGGGCATCGTGATGCTGGTTGGTCTGGACTGTGGTCAGACGGAGGGCAACGACCGCGAGGGTAAGTCTGCATGTTATAAGGTCGTTCAGGAGCTGCTGGCTAAGTCGGAGAAAGAGAACGGCAGTCTGATATGTGCAGAGATTTTAGGCCTGAAAGGTTTTAAGAAGGCTGCGAACAGTTATGTGGCATCTGCCCGTACGGCGGAATATTATAAAACACGTCCTTGCGCAGCAAAAGTGGAGAGTGCTGCACGGATATTCGCTGAATATTTGGCCAACAGACTTTAGCGTTTGGATGTTGCAAGTTCGGCTTAAAGAATGTTAAACGATATTTATATTTTAAGGTTTATCGAACGAAACGAATGAAACGAACGAAAAGTCAGATTGGAGCGTCCCGTTTGTTGTATCTTTGCAGCAAAAAAGATTGAACATTCTTGCTTTGCAAGCGACCGAAGGTCGAGCGGAAGATTGAACATTAAAGATTAAAGGTGACAGGTGACGAGGTGACAGCAAAAACAATAAAAAGCCTTCCTGCGTACGTACGCACGTACGCGTAATACTTTTACTAATTCTATTGTCACCTTGTCACCATGTCACCCTGTAGAGATTAAAGATTAAAAATTAAAAATAACAGATGACGGATGACGGATATGACAGTAAAAACAAGAAA
>JAFPED010000055.1 GCA_017423565.1 Prevotella sp.
CAACAGGTCAATGGCCGGAAGTTTATCGGGTAATCTTAATGGCATCTTACTATTTACGATTTACGATTTATGATTTACGATTACTATTTGATGGTTATCACACAACAGGAGACATTGTCGTTGCCCCCTGCCTCGATGGCGGCATCACAAAGAGAACCGGCATCAGCATTCTTTTCCAAAAGGTCACTAATCATCCTATCGGGGAGCATGTCCGTCAGACCGTCGCTACAGAGTAGAAACAGGTCGTCTGGCTTAACACTGTCCGTCATCTGCACCATATCAATAAAAGAAGAGTTGAAGCCTCCACCAATACAATTAGTGATAACATTCGAACGCTTCTGGTTAGCATCCGACTTGTTCAGGGAGTGGTCTGTTGTCAACTGAACCAGTTGATGGTCATGGAAACGATACAGTCGGCTGTCACCACAGTTCAAGGAGTAGAAGTTGCTATTGTAATAGGCAAGGCCTACCAGAGTTGTTCCCATGCCTTTGAACTGTTCATCGGCACGACCTTTCGAGGCAATATAGTTATTAATGGATTCTAACCATTCTACGATAGCCTCATTGAAGTCGCCTGCGGTAAGGCACGACGGGATATCGTAGAAGAAATACTGGAGGTTGTGCAAGGTGTCACTACTGGCGACATCTCCACGGTTATGCCCCCCCATACCATCAGCCACTGCAACCAGAAACCGGTCCTCACCATCCAAAACAACCTGTGTCTTACAACTGTCTTCACGGATGAATTGATGATCCACCAATACCATATCCTCGTTCTGACTCCTCACACGGCCAGTCCAACTGGCCGCAGATACATGAAGTTCTATCATCTGTCTTTAACGAATAATGACTTGCAGATTAACATTGGCTATCGTGAGAATATCACCATTGTTCAATGTCATATTCACATCAGGTTGTATCTGGTGCTGGTTTAACTTCGTGCCATTGGAAGAATGCTTGTCTATCACACTCCAGCCCGTCTCAGGTTTGTAAAACAACTGGGCATGAACTCCCGACACGTATGCCTGTTTCTCAAAAAACTGGGTATATGGTCCTTTACGACGACCAATAATGGCACCGTTCATTGCCACAATCCTGATATTCAGACTATCATTGGCAAGTGTCAGCACAGGTAAGCCTTCACCACCAACATGACGCGAATCATCTTGTCTGAGAGAACCGTATGTGGCATAACCCACAGAGGCAACGCTAGCCGATGACATCTGCGCCCCATCACCGGGAGGCACCATCAAACCACCACAATAAGTACAGCGTCGGCCTATACCCACCCTGCCACACTGATTGCAATATAGCAAAGCCTGACCACACTGGTCACAAAAGCGGGAATCGTCGTCAATTTCTTCTTTGCAAGTCGGACAAATAATCATATTTATGATTTCGAATTTTCTTTTTATTATATATCTTCTGGTAATATAAGTTGATATGTCTCTTTCGTCACCTGATCACTTGGCATCTGTGACACACGCATAGACAGTTTCTGAATCGTCGAGTCGAGCAGATTACGCATCTCACGGGCATTACCCCACGACTCATCCTTGGCCAGCACCATGCGGTAAATGGTGTCAAGCGCCTTGAACTCTGCTGTCTGCGAGAGCACGTACTGCTCTTTCTGAGCCATCTGTTTATAGATGGCCAACAACTCATCTTCGTTATAGTCATCGATATGAAGTTTGTGAGTGAAACGGCTGGCAAGACCGGGATTGATCTGGAGGAAAATCTCCATCTTATCCTTATATCCGGCAGCAATCACCACGAACTTGCCACGGTCGTCCTCCATTCGCTTCATCAGCGTGTCGATGGCTTCCTTACCATACTGGTCAGAGCCTTCACTGAGAGTGTAGGCCTCGTCGATGAACAGGATGCCACCGATAGCCTTGTCACACATATTGTTGACAATCTTCGGCGTCTCACCCATATACTTACCCACCAAGGTGGCACGACTCACTTCCAACACACGAGAGGTTGGCAGGATATCCATTGACTGAAGAATCTCACCCATCTTTCTGGCGATAGACGTCTTACCCGTTCCAGGATTACCCGTGAGAATAAAGTTCATGG
>JAFPED010000056.1 GCA_017423565.1 Prevotella sp.
CCCTTAACAGTAGCCAGCAGCACCTTGCCTGCCCGTTTGTTCTGACCAGTTCCTCGCTGCTGCTCAATGAATGGCTGCAGGAATGCAACAGCCTGTTTCATGGTTCTTGCCGACTTTACAACCTGCGGCAGGAACATTTTGCCTTGTCCAAACAGTTCGCCTACCGTATTCATGGCATCCATAAGCGGTCCTTCAATAATATCAACAGCCTGTGGATAAGTGTTCAGTGCTTCTGTGAGGTCAGCTTCCAGATGATCGGAAATGCCTTTGATGAGTGCATTGGCCAGTCGCTCATTCAATGGTGGCACAACATCAGCCATATTGTTTGTGGAGGCTTTTGCCGACAATGTGGGAGCCTCTGCTGTAGTAGCAGCCAGTTCCATGAGTCCGTCGGGCATGCCTCGCAATATGGCATCTTCTATGACCACCAGCTGTTCCTGAGGTATGTCATTATAGGTCACCTTTGTAGCCGGATTGACAATACCGAAGTCCATACCTGCCTGAATGGCATGGTATAGGAACACAGCATGCATAGCCTCACGTATGTAGTTATTGCCACGGAAAGCAAAGGACAAGTTGCTCACTCCGCCACTGACATGAGCACCAGGAAGATTCTGACGAATCCATGCCGTAGCACGAATAAAGTCAGAGGCATAGTGGTTGTGCTCCTCCATTCCCGTAGCAATAGCCAGCACATTTGGGTCGAAGATGATGTCACTGGGGCTCATGCCCACTTGTTCTGTCAACAGTTTATATGCCCGTTGGGCTATCTCTATGCGTCGCTCATAGGTAGTGGCCTGTCCCTGTTCGTCGAAACACATCACCACAACAGCTGCGCCGTAACGTTTGACATCATGTGCATGACTGAGGAATGTCGCCTCTCCCTCCTTGAGTGATATGCTGTTGACAATACTTTTTCCCTGTACACACTTCAGTGCAGCCAGGATGACTTCCCATCGTGAGGAGTCTATCATCAGAGGGACACGTGCAATGTCTGGTTCTGCAGCTATCATATTGACAAAGTGCTGCATCTCCTGTTCTGCATCCAACAGTCCGTCATCCATATTTATGTCAATGACCAAGGCACCGTCATCCACCTGTTTACGTGCTATGGACAGTGCTTCATCATATTGTTTCTCCTTGATGAGTCGGAGGAATTTCCTGGAGCCGGCAACATTGCAGCGCTCACCTACATTGACAAAAGGAATATCGGGTGTGACTTCCAACAGCTCGAGTCCGGAAAGCCATATATGTTTTGACGGTGCTACAGGCACATGAGGCTGTTTGCCTTCCACCAAAGCAGGGTATCGACGTATGAACTCTTCTGTAGTACCACAGCATCCACCCACGATATTCACCAGTTGTTCGTCAATGAGTTCTGCTATCTTGGGTGCCATGGAGTCAGGAGTCTCGTCGTACAGTCCCATGGAGTTGGGCAGTCCGGCATTGGGATAGGCACTGATGTAGTATGGTGCCTTTCTTGCTAACTGACGCAGATAAGGCTTCATCTGGTCGGCACCAAACGAACAGTTCAGTCCTACCGAGAAAATGGGGTAAGTACTGACACTGGCCAGGAAGGCTTCGAGGGTCTGTCCGCTAAGTGTTCTGCCTGCCTTATCGCTGATGGTGACACTGAGCATGATGGGCAGCTGCACCCCTTGATGCAGCATGGCATCCATAGCAGCACGTATGGCCACCTTGGCATTGAGGGTGTCGAAGATGGTTTCAATGAGCAACACATCTACCCCACCCTGTATGAGTGCCTCCATCTGTTCCACATAAGCCTGATATAACTGGTCGTATGACAGCTCCCGATAAGCGGGATTGCTGACATCAGGCGACATGGAGCATGTCTTATTAGTAGGTCCTACAGAGCCAGCCACAAAGCGAGGCTTGTCTGGTGTCATGAAAGCATCAGCACATCGCCGTGCTATTCTCGCTCCTTCCAGCGCCATGGCTGCCGCCATGTCCTCAGTGTGGTAGTCAGCCTGACTGATGCGCTGACTGTTAAAAGTGTTGGTGGTAATGATGTCTGCCCCTGCCTCAAGATACTTACAGTGTATGTCTTCAATGACATGAGGCAGCGTGAGATTCAATATGTCGTTGTTGCCCTTCATCTGAAAGGCAGCTTCGCCGTTACCTTGAAGGGAGTTCCTGATGTCGTCAGTCCAGAAATCATCCTCTTCCAGCCCATACTGCTGGATCATGGTTCCCATGGCTCCGTCGAGCACAAGAATCCTCTTCGAAATAACATCTTTCAATTGGTCGGTCATACTAATAATGTTTAAATGCCCGTTCCATTTCCCGTTTGTCTTCCTTCTCCTTCAGCGTCTGTCGCTTGTCAAAGAGTTTCTTACCCTTACAAAGTGCTATATCCATCTTGGCACGTCCGTTAGAGTCAATGAAGACGAGTGTGGGCACAATGGTGTAGCCAGTCTGTTTAGTTGCAGAAGCCAGTCGTTGTATCTCCCTCTTGGTAAGTAGCAACTTCCGGTCTCGTTTTGTGGAATGGTTATTGTAAGAGCCATAGAAATAGGTTGATATGTTCATGCCCTTCACCCATAGCTCGCCATTGATAATGGTACAATAGGTATCCACAAGACTGGCCTTTCCCAGTCTGATGGACTTGATTTCCGTTCCTGTGAGCACGATACCTGCCGTCAACTCCTCAATGAAGAAGTATTCAAAAGCCGCCTTTTTGTTTTTGATCTGTACGGGGCTTTTCTTACGCACTTGTATTTGTTCTTTATTCACTGTCTCTCTGCTCTTGTTACTTGGTTATCGTTGCAAAATTTTCTATATGCTCGTCAATGTAGTGGGCTACCATGGAGGTCCACTCCTCTTCCTGCTCAACAAACTGGTCATCCAGGTCGTCGAACTCAGGATACTGCTCAAACATTGCCATAAACTCCTGGTCGCTACAGTCCTGCTGTATCTGCTCACCATACTTCTCATAGAGCGTGTGTGCACTGTAAATCAGTTTGGAGAGGTCTCTCATCCCCCACAGTTTGACAGCCTTTGCAAAGGGATTCTTAAAGATGAAGGGTCCATAACCGTTATGAATGAGCTGTACAAACCCACCGTCCATAACCTCCTGGTGAAGGGTGTCCCAAGCCAGCAGTGTTATCTGGTCAGCATGAAGCAGACCGATGTTCTCCTGATTCAGTTCACCACCTATGCTCTGCCTGATGGCGTCAATAAAGGCATTGACGAAAGCATCCATGCCCTCGCCTGCTGCTGTTCTGAGCGTATTGTCGTTAATTGTTACTTCAATCATATGCTGCTCCATGATTTAATTCATTTTCTTCCAACTCAAAAAACTTTCCGTCACGTCCGATGCTATATACAGATACACCTTCCAGTTCACGATGGTCATCAACGTATGACTGAAACACCATCTGGATGTAGATCATGTATTTGCTCGTCACGCTGAACTCAATGCACATCTTCCCCAAGTCTTCCTCTGCGACAAAGTCTTCGTCATCGGCATCTTCCTCTATCTCTGACTCCTGGTAGAGTGACAGCTGGTCTATGGGTTGCCAGTCGGCAGAGAGGGTAACCATATAGACTTCGGGATCACCTAAGATGTTCTTTCCTCCTACAAGCATGACGTGTGTACTGTCCTTGTCTGCCAGACGAATGGCTTTGGTATCTGTCAGGCCATCAACACCTAACAGTGAAGGGACCATCGTTGGGGCTATGTCCTCGAAGCCTGGCAGTGACTGCTCGAACCCTTCTTGATAGGTAACGGGCAGTGTACGATATGGCAAATCGAGTAACATCTCCTCCTCGGCAGAACTGAACGTACGAGGCTTCGGCTGATGAGCCACCCGTTCCAGGCTGTCCTGCCTTAACAAGTCAGCCTGTGTAGGCAGCGGTCTTCTGTTGCTACAGCCCACCACCACCATGATTCCAAGCAAGAAGATTATTACGATCTTCATAATACGAGTGCAAAGGTACAAAATAATTTATAATTCGTAATTCATGATACAGAATTATTTTTCCTGCAGTCACAAAAACAATATCCAAAGGGTGATGAACGAATGAAAATTTTTGAAGAGTTTTTTCAACTCCTCAAAAGAATGTTATATTACATCGTATGTGTAAACCTACTCATTGAGTGCATGACAATATGGGCATTCTCCCTTTTGAGTCAGTTGTCCACCACAGTTACCACAGACATAATGGACATGAGAGACTTTAGAATAACGCCATATTGCAAAACAGACATAGGCAATGAGTAACGGGTAACCTATATAATAGAGCGTGGTAAGACTGAATACTACGTAATCGACTGCACAGACAGCAGCCAGGCCTCCCAGATAAAGCACAGCATCACCCAGCGGCATGCGCCGATAAAGGTCGAAGAGCACAGCCACCCCCACAATGATAATGGCCCATACTGACGTGACAAAGAGTCCAAGAATGGCAGGCAGCGCAAAGGGGTTGAGTGACGGATGGTAATAGAAGTGTCGCCATGTCTCTGGTGCAAAGAGCTGTATGGAAGCATATAGCGTGGCGGAAGCAGCAACCAGCAGCGAGAGCAGCGTCGGGTAAAAGGAGTCAATGTCGCGGAAATGTACTATGAACGCATTACGGCGACTAAGATAGAACAGTCCATAGGCAGCAGCCACAACGACAAAGAAAGCCAGGAAGATGAGCAGGTGACTGTCGGAGAAGAAGTCGATGAACTGAGAAACAGGGTCATCAGGTGACACAGCCTTTAACATTTCACTCTCATGAATCCACCCTTGTGTTATCTGGTCGCGTGCCACCTTCACCCATATAGAATCAAGAGAGTCTGTAGGCACGATGTTGATGTCGGCCACTACGAGCACATCATTTTTCATGACACTGATGACGTTGTTATCATCATCAAGCAGTTGTAGGGAATCCTGGTTGACAACGAAGTTGTAGCCCTGCGTGTAGTGGTGAGTAGTGAAGAAGGATATGGAGTCCAGCTGTTCACGTGTAAGGTCCCATGCATCAGGCGTTTGCTGTCCGTGGTTATAGCATGAGGTGAGCATGAGACAGCAAAAGACAGTTGACAGTATTTTATTGATTCGCATAGACGTTCATTTGGCAATGTTTACAATCGAACTGAAGTTGGAACTGGCGTCCATCGTCCAGTCTGAGGAAGAGCGGTTCGCGCCAGTTGGGTTGCTGGTCCTGCTTTTTGCATGCTCCCAGTTCATAGCGTATGCAATGGCGACACTGCATAAGCAATGGTTTGTGGAGATGTTTCTGTAGTTCGAAGGCTGGCTGTAAGTTGGTCAGGCCTTGTGACTCGTAGAAGTTTTTGGCAAGATGGTTGGCGATGTTAGAGGCCCATGACTCCTCACAATGACCTCCCCTGGTCCCTTCTGCAGGAGAAGTATTATTTGTAGTTAAGCGTTCTGTCAATAGACTGACTGTCTGACGACGCCATTGTGTCAGCACACTGGAGGGAATGAAATAAGAGAAGGAGTCTGGCAGTGAGATATGCTCAGCGAGGAATGGCGTATTGCCTAATTTTGCCAACTGCCGACAAATATTGTCGTGCTGGTCATGTTCTGCCTGCTGATGAGGATAAGGGAAGAACTGACTGACGGATGGCCCTTGCTGGGCTGTTATCTGTAAGGTGAACCCTATAGTGGAACTATCGGGCGATGTAGGCTGTAGGGTGATGGATACTGGTATGCGTCGTGGCTGGTCAGGCTGTGACAGCAGGCGTTGGAAGGCAGCATCCGCATTACGATAGAGCGACATGCCAGGCTTTAGCCCTTCAGGCATGCGCTGTGGGAAGAGCCGGTTTCCCTCTGCCCTATTCACACGGAAGCCAACCAGTGTAGCAGATGGTGAGTGGCCTGTAGCGTTGTCATAACTAAAGTAACACAGCCCATCACCGTTTGCGAAAGATGCAGTGCCGGCAACTGTAAAGGACGATGCCTTTATCTGTTTGACTGTACCCACGAACTCACCGATGGCCTTTGGCGTGTCAGGCGAGAAGATTCCCTTCTTTCTGCCATGAAGGAAATAAGTAGTATAACCCCTGTTGAACGTTTTATTGAGGTCTGGCTTAAAAGTGTTCATGGAACGTCCGATGGATGCCCTGCAATACTTTTCTGGGGACTGTCGGATGATGGTATTAAGCTGTTGGTTATAAGCAGCTGTCACATTACGCACATAATCAATATCCTTCAACCGGCCTTCAATCTTGAACGATGTGGCTCCAGCCTGGATCAACTCCTGCAGATGAGCACTCTGATTGAGGTCCTTGAGCGAGAGCAGATAACGATGATGTTGTATGAGCTGCCCATCAGCATCAATAAGGTCGAAGGGCAAACGGCAGAACTGTGCACACGCTCCCCTGTTAGCAGACCTTTGGAAACAATATTGAGAGGCATAACACTGTCCGGAGAAAGACACGCACAGCGCACCATGAACGAAGACTTCGAGCTCAACCTCAGGCACTGCTTCATGAATAGCCTTGATTTC
>JAFPED010000057.1 GCA_017423565.1 Prevotella sp.
AGCTGCTGCTTACGAAGCTCTTGCTGCTGTAGTTGCTGAAAACAACAAGGAATATGAGACAGGAGATGAATACTCTACTGCTACCGATGCCATCAAGGCTGCTACCGAGAACGCAAAGGCTCTTCAAGCTCCTTACAGCCGTTACAACGACGTGAAGGCTGCCGTTCTTGCTGTTAATGCAGATGTTCCCACCACTGACCCAGACGCTCAAGCTAATGCTGCCACTTCCACTGAGGAAATTGAGGCTGCTGTTGCCGCTGTTCGTAAAGCTTTGACCGACTATCTTGCAGCCGCAAATATTGTTGATTCAAAAGTTGACCTCACAAATGCTTTGATTGACAACCCATCACCATGGGCTACTACAGACTACTGGACATGTCCTGTTCCCGCAAGTCCTAATACCTCTGCAAAAGTAGCAGAATTCTGGATGAAAGACGGTGTATCTATTTCACAAGTAATCGCAAACTTACCTGTAGGATTCTACAATTTGAAGGCACAAGCATTTGCACGTAGTGGATGTGAGCCTATTTATATCTTTGCAAATGAGGACAAACAAGAACTCATCAAGAAGTCAAGTAGTGAAATTAACAACATGGCTGGCGCAGGTGCATGGTTCGATAGTGGTGAGGGATGGAACACGCTTATCTTCGAAGTCACCGAGGCTGGAAATGTGACAATTGGTCTGAACGATGAGTTCATACACGGTACTGTTCACGGTGATGGCAGTGACGGATGGCTTATCTGGCGTTCTTTCGGATTGGAGTACCTCGGTACAAATCCTGTATCTGCTATGACATCTGAATACGAAGAGGCTCTCGCTGCTGCAAATGCTGCAAAAGATAACGAGACCTATAAGAACATCACAGGTGCAGAGCTAACAGCCTTGACTAACGCTATTAACGATAAACCACAGAACACCGTTGCCAGCTACAAAGAAAAGACAGAAGCTCTTATTGAGGCTACCAAAGCATTCACTGAGCCATCTGTAGTAAGTGCATACGATGCATATGCTGCTGAAAAGGCCATTGCTGAAATGATTGGTGTTACCGTTGCTGAAGGTCCTGCAAACGCTGCTGCTGCTACCGCTGGCGTAGAAAACTTGAAGGTTGCTGAATTCAACTATGTTAAGGATAACTATCCTTATGACGGTGAGGGTATCATTGGTAACTTCGGTACATGGACAGGCACCGCTACTGTTGGTGCTGACAGACAACCTGCAGAACCTAGCCATCTTGCTAAAGAACACTGGAGCGGACCAGGTGCAGCTTATTATGAGCAGGCTGCTAATGGCTGGGAAAATGCCGGCGGCTGGACCATCAAGTATGAAAAGACTGCTACTCTGCCTGCCGGTGAGTACATGCTGAAAGTTGCTGCACGTTCTTCTGCCGGTACCACCAGTCTGGTATCTTGCTCAGCTACAGAGAACACCGTTACATTACCTAACAAGGGTGCTACAGGTAAGGGTATTGCCCTTGATGGAACTGCAGCTTTCGAAGGCGACAACTTCGCCAAGGATGGAGCTGGCTATGGTTGGGAATGGCGCTACCTCCCCTTCACACTGACAGAGCGTACAAGAGTTACCATGACATTCTATGCAGAGGCCACCTCAAGAGAACAGTGGATGTCTATTGCCAATGGCACACTGTTGTCTAAGACAGAGATTGTCAACGAAGTTGAACTGACTGGTGATGATACCGCTGCTCCTGAAGAGGGTGTTGCTTCTAAGATTATCACCGACCGTAAGTTGAAGAAGGGTCTGAACACCATCGTTCTGCCGTTCGATGCAACAGCTGATGAAATCGGTGCAAGCACTGTATTGAAGTATGGTGGTACTCACGAGACAAACGGAAAGACATTCATCCACTTCGATGAGGTTGCTGCTATTGACGGTAAGATTACACTCCAAGCCAACACTCCGTATGCTGTCATCGTTGATGAGGATCAGACAGAGAACATTGTCTTCACAAGCATGAAGAACATTGCTCCTGCAGAGAATCTGACAACAGCTGACGTTAACGGTCAGTATGACTTCGTCGGTACCTTC
>JAFPED010000058.1 GCA_017423565.1 Prevotella sp.
GTCTTTAATGGGTATTCTAAAGTTAGTTTCTTCATGTCTGCTTTAGATTTTTAGTTGTTGTGGGCAAAGTTACAAATAAAACTGCAATTATCCAAATTATTTACAATTTATTATTTCTTTCAAAAATTCTTTCTTAAAATTTGGCAGTTACAAACTTTTGTATTACCTTTGCAGCCGATTTCAAGAGAAATCTCAATCATGGCGGGGTAGCTCAGCTGGTTAGAGCGTCGGATTCATAATCCGGAGGTCGAGGGTTCGGGTCCCCCTCCCGCTACGAGGAACGTCCTGTGAGTCAAAGACTTGCAGGACGTTTTCTTTTGTCTGTATTCTTGTTCAGTTCAGCTCGTTATAGATTTTCTCGTAGTGGCCATGGGTGACCATCTCAATGTATCCGGCTTCACGCCAGCGTTGCACCATTTTCTCTGCATTGCGTTTCTTTATAAAGCATATCTCTTCCACATCTTTGACAGTAAACGAGCTGGGAAGTCTATGGTAGCGCTCCTTCAGTTTCGCTGAGTGGTATTTGCGCAGTCTTTCATTGCTTTGTGCGTCATGCATGCTACGGAAATAGTCGTCCCAATAGCGTGCGAAGAAATGTCGTTGGCATGTGAGCTGAATGTTGCATACGAGCATGCATAGTTGGATGTC
Source organism: Prevotella sp. (assembly GCA_017423565.1). Lineage (GTDB taxonomy): Bacteria > Bacteroidota > Bacteroidia > Bacteroidales > Bacteroidaceae > Prevotella. The sequence continues at coordinate 649 of JAFPED010000058.1, forward strand.
CTTCTCGTCGATGCTGAGCGTGCCATAGCGTTCCCATTCCTTCCAGTGGCGCATGACGATGAAGGGTACGGAGACGTTGATGCCGTAGTAGGCCACACGCTTGCACAACAGTTCTTCGGTCTTGGACTGGTCGTCCTTAGCGTCTTCCATGCGTCGTTCGGTCCATCCGTAGCATTCTTCCACGAGTTTCCAGATGGGCAGCTCGCCTTGTGTCTTGTTCAACCGTTCTGCCCACATCCTTAGTGTCTTGTCCTCTTCAGGCTCAGTGGCTTGCTCGTCCAGATACTCGCGTTTTATCATTCTGAAGTGAGTTGCCGGCATGGGGATGGTGGCCAGGCGCGTAGCCAGTCCGTTGCCAATGTTTGCTGTGTTCACCCTATTTCTTAAAGCAAGAGGTGTGCCTGTATAGACATAGTTCCAATAAACATGGAACGAAGGTAGCAACTGGCTGTTGACGAAGCATTCTCCGTCTGTTTCGTTATGAAACGCTTTCAGTTCCATGTACAGCTTGTTGTTCCATGCCTGACTCTGATTGCGAGTGGTGTTGTCCAACTCTGTGTCGAACGACAGCAGATGGAGGTGCATCTCTTCGCCATTGACCACATCAACGGCATTGCACATGTCTTCGATGAATACTTTATTAGATGTACGCGCAGGATGAATGCGGATGAGCGCTTTGGGCTTCTTGGGACCATCACCTTTCTTGCCACTGTTTTCCCATTGCTGGTATTTACGCTTGTAGCGGTTGACGGCATTCATGCCCTTTTTCGATTCACGTTCCAACGGCTCGGTCAACACCTTGTATAGGTGAGCAGCAAATGACTTTCCTGAGCCAGGGTCGCCAATGATATAGACTCCGTAGTTCAGTCGTCGCAGTTCCTCTGGCCTATGGTAGAACCTGTAGGTGCAGCGTGTCATGAGTGTACCCATGAAGCAGGCACTGGTGAAGAGTGCTGCAGGGAAAGCAGCAGTCTCCAGTCCTCTGCACACTTCGCTCAAGCAGGGGAAGTCGTCCATCAGTTCCTCTATCTCTTTGCCCGCTACCTCCATCTGGGTTTCTATGTGTGGGCGTCTTTCGGTTGTGTATTCTTCTATCATTTTCTATAAGCGATGGCTTGTTGTTTGTCAGTTGATATTTACTGTTGCAAAGTTACAAAAAATTCTTGGAGCTACAAAATTATTACGACAAAAACTTTAAATTAATACGTCATTTTAGATTCTTATAACATATAATAATATTATAATATAATATTTATATTATATATTAATATTATATAATGATTGTAAATTCGTTATGACGTAAAAACATTATGTTTTTGTCGTAATGTAGCGTGATACTTTGTATCATGAAGAAAGTAGTAGGTGTAACGTGGGTTTGCCATAGGGTAAACGCTCGTAGAAAGGCTTGTTTCTACCCCTTTGCCCTATGTTAAACTGTCGTAGAACGGCTTGTTTCTCGTTGTTGCCCCAGGAGATTGTATGGCATTAAAAAGATAAAAAAGATTAAGGCAGTAGCAATTTCTTCTTTCTTCATTCTTCATTCTTGGCGAAAAACGCTACCTTTGTGCCCGATTTATGTTTCGCATTAAGAAATTAGACATATTCATAGCCAAACAGTTCCTGCTGTTGTTCGCAGGAACCTTCTTCATTTGTCAGTTCGTACTGATGATGCAGTTTCTTTGGCGATATGTTGACGACCTGATAGGTAAGGGATTGTCACTGTCTGTGTTGGCACAGTTCTTCTGGTACATGGGACTCATGCTGTTGCCACAGGCATTGCCGCTGGCCATTCTGCTGTCGTCGCTCATCACTTTTGGAAACCTGGGAGAGAGTTCGGAGCTGACGGCCATCAAGGCTGCCGGCATCTCGTTGATGCAAACCATGCGCTCGCTCATTGTCATTACGCTGCTGGTTACAGGTGTGTCGTTCTATTTCCAGGATGTCGTAGGTCCTGAGGCCAACAAGTCGTTTGGTCAGTTGCTGCTGTCGATGAAGCAAAAGAGTCCAGAACTGGAGATTCCTGAAGGCATCTTCTATGACGGCATACCCAACAGTAACCTGTATGTGCAGAAGAAGGACATGGAGAAAGGCATGCTCTATGGCATTATGATATATCGTCAGAACGGCAGTTTCGACGACCATGCCATCATCTTGGCCGACTCAGGACGCCTGCAATCGACAGCAGAGAAGAAGCATCTGTTGCTGACACTCTACAGTGGCGAGTGGTTTGAGAACATGCGTTCGCAGGACATCGCAGGTAGTGCCAGCGTGCCTTATCGTCGTGAGACCTTTGGTACCAAGCGCATCGTGCTTGACTTCGACGGTGAATTCAATCTGGCAGACGTCAGTGGCATCTCGTCCAGTGCGAAGGCCAAGAGTATGAAACGCATCTATCACGACCTGGACTCCATACGCGAGTACAACGACTCTGTGGCACATGTGTTCTATCACGATGCCCAGGTCTCCTACTTCAGAAGGATGGAGATAGAGAAACCAGACTCAATGAAAGCCGTGGCAGCTGCCATGAAGAAAACGGCAGACTTCGACTCCATCTTTGGAAAACTGACGGCAGAGCAGAAGCAACGCGTCGTTAAACAGGCTACAGACCGTGCTCGCAGCACGCAGATGGACCTGGAGATAAAAAGTGATTACTCGCACATGCTCAACCGTAATGAGCGCGAGCACCAGCTGGAGGGACTGGGAAAGATTACGTTGTCGCTCTCATGCCTGATATTCTTCTTTATAGGCGCACCTCTGGGAGCCATCATCCGAAAGGGTGGACTGGGCGTGCCAGTGGTTGTGTCAGTGCTGGTGTTCATCGTGTTCTACATCTTTGATAACACTGGTTATAAGATGGCACGTGAGAACGAGTGGACAGTATGGTTCGGACGATGGCTGGGAACGGTGGTCCTTACACCTATTGCCGTGTTCTTCACCTACAAGGCCAACAACGACTCCGTGGTCTTCAATATCGACCTCTACAAGAACATTGCCATGCGCATGTTGGGTCTGCGTATGAAACGTAACCTGACACGCAAGGAAGTTATCATAGAAGACCCCAACTACGCCAAGGACCGTCAGCAGCTCATGCAAATCAACCAGGAGTTGGACGACTACATGCACAGGCACAAACTGCTCAGGTGGCCTAACCCCATCAAGGTGTTCTTCCGTCCTGGCGACGACCACGATATAGAAGTCATCAACCAACAGTTAGAGGAGACTGTCGAGGACCTGAGCTATACCAGCGACAAGATTGTGCTGAACGAACTGAACAACATACCAATAATAGCTACGCATGCGCACACGCGACCCTTTGTGCGCAAATGGCTCAACGTGGTGACTGGACTCTTCCTGCCTACAGGACTGTTCTTCTACTTCCGTATGTTGAGGTTCCGTTTCCGTCTGTATCGTGATCTGCGCATCCTGCGACAAGCCAGCGATGCACTCATTGCACGTATCGAAGAGAAATTTATTTGACTATACATTATATAATATAAAGGATGAAGCAAACTACTGACGACAATCATATGGAACAGTTCCGTTTGAACACCATCGACGAGGCCCTGGAAGACTTCAGGAAGGGTGAATTCGTGATTGTGGTTGACGATGAAGACCGTGAGAACGAGGGTGACCTGATTATAGCAGCAGAAAAGATAACACCTGAGAAAGTGAACTTCATGCTGAAGTACGCGCGTGGCGTGCTTTGTGCGCCCATCACCATCAGCAGAAGCATCGAGCTGGACTTGCCACGACAGGTGCAGGACAACACTTCTGTGCTGGGCACACCTTTCACTGTCACTATCGATAAA
>JAFPED010000059.1 GCA_017423565.1 Prevotella sp.
GGGAAGAGCGAGATATGCTCCAGTGCCACACTGTTGTTGCCTTTGAGGAAGATGCGCAGCTTGGCATGCTTGTTGGTTTCTGTTGAGGTTAGCGTAACGGTATATTTCTTCCATTCTGCCGACGTCACGTCAAGTGTCTGCTCGACAAACTGCTGCTCTTCACCCATTGAGTGCTCGTCAATAAGCTGTATGCGGATGGTAGCATTGCCTTGTGGAGCCTTTGCCCAGACGGAGAAGCGATAGCTCTCTCCTTTCTCCACACCAATGCCGAAATACCCCTCGTTGACCAGTCCGGTACGACGCTCCTGGTGTCCAGGTGAAGAAAGTACGACATAGTGGGGACATCTGTCAAACGGTCCGTCGTTCTTTACCTCGACACGTCCAAAGGCTTGCCATCCCATGAGTGACTGTGGGAACTCGAAGGACCGGTTTTTGATTAGTTCTCCGTACAAACCACCATCAGCAGCATAGTTAATATCTTCAAAGAAGATGCCATACATCGTAGGCTGTATGGTAGCCCCTAACTTCTTTGTGTTCACGTCCATCACATACGTTTGTGCAGTCAAAGAAAGAGCTGCAGAGAGCGATGCCGCGCAGGTTAGTAATCTAAGATTCATCATGTCAGTTATTAATTAATAATTTGTTTGTACGGACAAATTTAGTTAAAATTAATCCAAAAACAAAGTATTCTTAAGAAAAATCACTATATTTGTAACTTATTAACGTAAAGTTCCATTTTATAAGAAAGGAAAAGATGAAGAAAATTCTTGTAGCTGAAGACAACGACAGCAACTTTCTGCTCATGACGTATGTGCTAAAGAAACATTATGAATATGTACGTGCACATAACGGTAAGGAAGCTGTCACCATGGCTGACGATGAGGGAATCGACTTGATACTGATGGACCTGAGGATGCCCATTAAGGATGGGTTGCAGGCATCCAGTGAGATAAAAGCCAAGCGCCCAGACCTCCCCATCATTGCTCTTACTGCCAATGCTTTCGGCAGTGACAAGGAGGATGCATTGGCAGCCGGTTGTGACGACTTCATTGCCAAGCCCGTGAGTCATGACATCTGTCTGAAAATGATTAGGAAATACATTGGTGAATAAAAACAAAAGGGAGTTAGAGGGAGTTAGAGGAAGTTAAAGGGAGTTAGAGGAAGTTATAACTCCCCTTAACTTCTTACAAGCGGAGCTTGCAAGACTTACTTTACAAGTATAACCAGATACTTGCTTGTGCTCCAGAACTTCTGCGGGTCAGTGATGCGCAGCACATACTGCTTATCAGCGTCACGCTCCAACACGTAAGAACCGGCAGGATGAGCAGTCTTTATCTCTGCAGACTTTGAATAGAGCTTAATCTCTTTCTGTACACGAATATCTATCTTCGTGAAATAGTCTTTGTTGAAGTTCGACTGTAACACCCGGCCACTCTCGAGGATTCTCTGCTCCTTCAGCTCCTTCTTTGTACCAAAGACAAACCATGCAGAGTGCAACTCACGGTCCTGGTTAGAGATGGTCTGCTGGTGGTGCACATTCTCTTCGGTCAGGTTTGTCACGTCAGTATTGAGCTCGGTAACACGCTGGTCAAGCTCCTGAATATGAATATCCTTGGCCTCCAGCTCTGCTTGCAACTGTGCAATACGCTCTGTCTTCTGCTCCAGTTCGCGCTGCAGGTTGTCGAGTGCTTTCTGTAACGCGTCAGCTTTTACCGTGCTTTTGCTCAACTGCTGACGCAGTTTCTTTATGAGTGCACGGTTTTGTTCCATCGTTGACTGGATAAACTGCATGTTCTCCTGAATGCGTGCCGTGGCATTGGCACCCTCGCCGGAACGTGCCAGGTTCACACGACCTTCCGCCTCGTTGATGACACGGAATCCTTCCTCAATCTCGTTGAACGTTGTCATCAGCTCATTGATTTCATTGTCACGCTGAGCAATGATCTGGTTCAGAGAATCACGCTGCTGAGCTGCCTGCAGGTCAGCTTCGTTGTTCTTACCTAAATTACAAGAGGCGAGTGCCACGCA
>JAFPED010000060.1 GCA_017423565.1 Prevotella sp.
AAGGCCGACCGCGTGTTGACGCTTTTCATGCTCAATACCCTGGCTGACAACGCACGTAAGTTCACCTCGCAGGGTGGAGAGGTGAGAATCAATGCAGCAGAAACTGACAGTTATGTTGAGGTATCAGTCTCTGATACAGGTGTCGGCATGAGCCAGGAGCAGCTTGAGCATTTGTTTGATCATAAGCCTATTGTTGATGACAGCCATACAGACTCTTCTTCCCGCCAGCCTGGTTCACATGTCTCTCATGGATTCGGACTGCTCAACTGCCGAGGCATTATTGAGAAATACCGGAAGATGAGCCAAATATTCTCCGTCTGTACCTTACAGGCAGAGAGCCAAGAGGGTAAGGGAAGCCGTTTGTTCTTCCGCCTGCCTAAAGGCAAGGTTTTAGCCATCCTCTTGCTTGTGTTTTTTACCGGCGCCATCCAGGCAAACAATCTGAAATCGTTGGAAAAGGCAAGTGCCTTTGCTGATTCTGCCTATTTCTCGAATGTCAATGGAACGTATGAACGTACTCTGTCCTTCGCAGACTCCTGCCGTTACTATCTCAATCTCTGCTATCGCCACCAGTATCCTAATGGAACACTGTTGATGCAGGCTTTTGACAATACAACGCAGACCATCCCTGAGATCAAATGGCTGCATGATTCCCTTGACACCAACTATGAGATTATTCTCGATATACGCAATGAGAGTGCCGTTGCTGCCTTGGCTCTTCATGAGTGGCAACTCTATAGTTATAATAACCGTATCTATACCCAGCTGTTCAAAGAACTGTCAGCCGATTCCACACTCGATGGTTATTGCAGAATGATGCAGCAGTCGCAGACAAACAAGATCATTGCTGTGATTCTGTTGATAGTCCTTGCTTTGGCATTGATTCCTGCCTATTACCTTATTTATTATAGGAACCGTCATGACAGCCGTTCCCGTCAAGAACAGCTTCAACGTACTAGTGTGGAGACGCTTGATGATGAGATAAGGCGTACCGAACTTGAGTTGCAGAATCTTCATATTGCAAATGCTGTATTGGACAACTGCCTGTCTACCTTGAAGCACGAGACCATGTATTACCCTTCTCGTATAGGACTATTGATCCGTCAAGGGGATACCAAGTCATTGGGCGAAGTGGCTAATTACTATCGTGAATTGTATGGATTGCTCAGTCAGCAGGCCATGCGGCAGGTAGAACGGACAAAACTGCATCTGAAGCCATTGGCTGATGGTATTCTTGGTGACGAGACATTGGTTCGTTACCTGTTTGACATCTTAAAGAAACAGTCAGGACAGAAACGTCTGACCAAGACAGTCAGTCATCAGGACGACCGCTATGCTTCCATCACCGTTGTCCTGCCAGACTTGCGATTGTCGCCTTTACAGGCTCAGCAGTTGTTTACACCTGCTGTAGATAACATTCCCTTTCTGCTTTGCCGCCAGATTGTGCGTGACCATGGTGAAGCCACAAACCGGCGTGGTTGCAGCATCAGGGCTGAAGTAGCGCCAGACGGGAGTACGCTTGTTCATGTCTTGCTTCCCAGTACTAATCAGAATATTGTCAAATCATCATAAGAATCACAGTTAATAATATGCAACCTTTCAAGATTATCATCGTAG
>JAFPED010000061.1 GCA_017423565.1 Prevotella sp.
CCAGTCGGTTCCTTCTGTAAGGTCCTGAGCAAAGAGGCCGAAAACACCTCTGAACTCCGATGAGTTGAGATTGATAAACCCATACGGAATATCGCAGTAGAGCGTTATGTGTTCCACCTCGTCATCATCCTTCTCAGTTCCGAAACGGAAAGTAAAAGGGTCTCCAGTATAAGCATAGATACGTCCCTCGATATGGTCCGTGGGCAGAGGCTGCGGACGAATTCCATAGACAACACTCATGGAACGGTCGAATAGATTCTCTTCGCCATTCGCCTTCGGGTTAAGGTTTGTGATTGCATAGAAACCGTCTGCTGTACCTCGCCATCCCCAGTTGACATAGACGAGACCATCTTCGTCGATGCCGCTGAAGACAAAGGCATGGCCACCCGACGAAGCGTCTGAGGCTGCGTAATAAACAGGACTGCGTTTTCCCAATTCATCGTAGATAATCTGAGCCCAAAGGTCAGGATCGCAAAGATAGTCGTACTGGAGATACTTCACGCTCTCCTCGGGATAGCCGAAGACGGTGGTCAGCGCCACACCTGTCATATAACTCACAGCACCGCTTCCGTCCTTAGAATAGTCCATATAGGTAGCATAGCCGCAGTCGCGCAACAGTTCGTCAACGTTGTCACCCCAGCGTCCGAACGACTTATAAGTGTCCTTATAAGGCCAAGTGTAGGTCGTGCTAACATCTTCGGTCTTACGCTCAGTCTTCTCTTGTGTACCTCGCTTTGTCGTGATGTAATACGTACCTGTGAAAGAAGCAGAAGCTGGCCACTGGCAATAGTTCATGCATTGTGCCAAAGCAGTAGCCACACATCCTGAAGGCCAATTGTTGGGCGTCTTGCGGTCGTAAGGAAATTCCTGACTCCATTGGGTCGTGACAAAGTTCTCTACTGGCGTATAAGTAGCAATCGCGCGGCGCGGAGCATGCCTAATACCTCTTTGTTCTGCTGCTTCAAGTTCGCGACTCACCTCGTCGAGATACCATTTCAATCCACTGGGAATATTATCGGCATCGAAATGTCCAGCGCCATAACCTATCACAGGTTCCATTTTGTCACTTTTAGCCACGATGACAAAACCGTTGCCGCTCTCAGGCGTAAAAACAGAAAAAGCTTTCTCGTTGCTGACACACAGAAGTTCCATCTGAAACTTTGTCCCACCCAGCATGCCCTTCACTTCCCTAGTGTTGGAAAGCTTAGCTGCAGCAATGGCACGCATGGCTGCTTCTGAACGTTCAGCAGCATTCGCTGAGAAAGTCAATACCAGCAAAGCTATTATAAATATGGCTTTCTTCATATACAAAAAACATATAATTGTGTTTGAACAAGTAAGTTGCACCGCTTCCTGATGGACAACGGTACAACTTACCATTCATTTGTTTAGATTGAGCACAAAGCCCAAAATCCTATTATTTCAGCTCGTTGGAAAAGGCAACAGAAACCTTGCTGGTTTGCTTTGCTTGGTTAGCCTTAATCTTCTCCCAGTCCTTCTGAGCCTTGTTGTAGCGCAGGAAGTTCTGGTTACCACGCCACTTGGGAGCGAACTTCTTGACAGAAGCACCACCCTCGGTAATCTCAAAGAACTCTTCGTACTGTCCGAAGCTACCTGCACTTACGAAATATACAGGGAAGAAGTGGAAGGTCTTCGTGGCTGGATCGTAGTAAGACTTCTTTTCAGCATATCTTTCATCGTAGGTAGCACCTTCTACGATGTACATAGCGCCATAATCAGGATAATCGTAATTGATGGACTGATATGCTACTGCACAATCGTTGGTAGTGCGGTTCCAAGTGAACTGGAAGTCGGTACCCATGAGCCAGTCTGTAATCTTGCACATCTCGGGTTTATCCTCGCGATAGTACATCTTATAACCAGGATCTGGTTCGGGATTTCCTTCTTCGTTTTCAGCAAATGCTACATAGTAATAAGTACCTGTTGCATATTCTACCCATATGACATTGTTCAATGTCTGAGGACCGTTGCCAAGAATATTCGGTATATCCTCATCTTCCTCTTCATCATAATTAATATTGAGGAAGAAGGCGTTAATCGTAATCTCCTTGATGTCATCACCATCCCATACAATAGACGAACCTTCGGATTCAATGTAAGCATAGATGTCCTTGCCAGTTGTAGGATCTGTGAGACCAGTTGCCTGATAGTAGTAGTCCTCAAAATCTTCGTCATCAGGAATATAGACCTTCTTTTTCTTGACAAAGAAAACAATATCATTGTCCTCAGCATAAGCGTCCTTGATGCGATAAGGCACACCATAGGTAGCCATGAAGACAGAGTCGCACTTGTCCTCGTTGGTGGTACAGGTTGCCTTCTGCAACATAACGTTGTTCACCTCGCCAGTAAGGGTGTTGGTGAAATCGAATGTCTTCACGTCGCTCCACTCAAAATCATCCTCAAATACAGCCTCATAATCGATATGTACACCAGGGAAGGTGATGACAACCATACCTGCATTCTGAGTGTAGTTCCAACCGCCGATGCCGTTCATATAGTAGAACGGAGCAATCTGAATCTGTTTTGGCAGACCATTTTCTTGGTATCCCAGTACTTTGTTAAAGCTCCAATTGCTCTCTGCTTTTGTGCTACTGAAACCGTAAGGATGACAGATTAGAATATCTGCCCCATAGGTAGGATGAGCGTAGCCTGTATTGAGATCATCTTCAAAACCAACGAGACCAGTTTTTGTAACAGTAGTGCTACCAAGCACATCACCTGGGCGGAGGATAGACACATATGCCTGCTTGGTCTGGTTGCCATCAAGCGTCTTACCAGCCTTGGTTACGAGGTCATCGAAGAGGTTATCAAAACGGAACTTGAAATTGTCATCGTCGCGAACATAAACATCAAATTCTCCCGTATTGCCTCCGAAGAAGCCGACCTCAGTAATATAGCCTTTACCAACAAAGTTCCACTTAACGCGGATAATGTCGAGGGTATAGACAATACCCTTGGAGTAGGCTGATACAAGGTTGGGATCCTCGCTGCTCAACTGCAAGGTGTAGTTCTTACCAATCTCTGTTTTGGGGAAATTGACGGTAATGTAAGCCAGACTGTCACCATCGGCGAATTTTGCAGGACCAAAGGTGAAGGCATCGTCCGTGTTTATAGTAGCAGTCAGCGTGGCGTCCAAAGCACCAGCAGTATTACGGCGATAAACGGGAATCTTCACCGTTGTCTCGTCCGTAGGAGCAAGCTCATAGGATTCGCCCGACTTCTCAAAATAGATATTGGCATAGTTGTCCGCAGCGTCCCACTTGCCAACCGTAATGTCATCATCTTCCTTACAAGCGACAAAGACAGAAAGTCCAGCCAGCAGGAAGAACAGACCTTTCATATATTTTTTCATAATCTTAATACTTTAATGTTGTTTAAATTAACTTACCAAGCAAATAAAGGAGTGGTGTTGTCTGTAGGAGCCACTGGTGTTGGATTCTGCGTACAAGCGTAATTGTAGTTAGTCTCAGTCTGTACGATACAGAGGTTCATCCAATTAGAATAGAACTGACCTTCAGTCTGGTTCTCAAAGTTCCAGCGGTATCCATCAAGGTGGTTGGTGTTGGTATAGTTGCGAATGATACCCTTGTTGAGACGCTTAACGTCAAAGGTAGCAAAACCTTCACCCCAAAGCTCTACACGGCGCTGCCACCAGATTTCGTTCTGGAAGGCACTGGTACTAGCATTGCCATAAGCCTCATTATGGCTTCCAAAAGAATAGGAAGCGTCACGTGTTTTTCCAAAAGCCTCGAGCAGCTGAATACCACGACTCTGGTCCTGCATTCCAGCAGCCTCAGCCTCGATAAG
>JAFPED010000062.1 GCA_017423565.1 Prevotella sp.
CAATGGCGACTCTGACATCCACCTTGTACTCGCCCGCTCGGAAGAGGGAACGAAGGACGGACGCGGCCTGTCGATGTTCATCTACGACAAGCGTCAGGGCGGTGTCGACGTGCGCCACATCGAGCACAAGTTAGGTATCCACGGATCTCCTACCTGTGAGCTGACTTATAAGAACGCTAAGGCAGAGCTCTGCGGTAGCACTCGTCTAGGACTTATCAAGTATGTGATGGCTCTGATGAACGGTGCCCGTCTGGGTATCGCTGCACAGTCGGTAGGTGTTGAGCAGGAGGCTTACAATGAGGGCCTGGCTTATGCCAAGGAACGTCAGCAGTTTGGTGACAAGATTATCAACTTCCCTGCTGTCTATGACATGCTTTCTCGCATGAAGGCCAAACTCGATGCAGGTCGTTCGCTGCTCTACGAGACAGCTTGCTATGTGGATGTCTATAAGTGCCTCGAGGATATCGAACGCGACCGCAAACTCACCCCTGAGGAGAAGCAGGAGTTGAAGAAATATCAGCGTCTGGCTGATGCCTTCACACCACTGGCAAAGGGTATGAATTCAGAGTATGCCAACCAGAATGCCTACGATGCTATCTCTATCCACGGTGGCTCTGGCTTCATCATGGAGTATAAGAGCCAGCGCCTTTATCGCGACGCTCGTATCTTCTCTATCTACGAAGGTACCACTCAGCTACAGGTCGTAGCCGCTATCCGTTATATCTCTAACGGTACGATGCTGAACAATATCAAGGACATGCTCGCTGCCCTGCCTGCAGAGGCTGATGCAGCTCTGAAGGCGCGTGTAGAGAGACTCCTTCCTATATACGAGGAGGCACTCAACTATGCCAAGAGCCTCGACTCTCAGGATGCCTTCGATTTCCTGGCACGTCGTCTCTACGACATGACTGCCGAACTGGTGATGTCGCTGCTCATCATACGCGATGCAGCCAAGTGCCCTGAGCTGTTTAATAAGTCGGCTAACGTCTATGTCCGCATGACGGAAGAGGACGTTATCGGTAAGTCTGCTTACATCAAGAACTTCCAGGTGGAGGATCTCGAGAATTTCAAAGCAGAAGATTCAGCAACAGAGGAGTAAAGGTACAAATATCTTATTCAATAGAAAAGCCAGTGAATTGTTCACTGGCTTTTCTGTTCTTCTGATTTTTGCTTGATATATAATTTACATTGCTCCATCAGCCATTTAGGTGTACTGGTAGCACCGCAAATACCTATGGTTTGGATGTTCTTGAGCCATGATGGGTCTATTTCGTCAGGTCCTTCTATGAGTCGGGTATTGGGATTGACGCGCTTGCATTCATTGAAAAGAACTTTCCCGTTAGAACTTTTCCTTCCACAGACAAAGAGTATCAAGTCATGGCGAGCAGCGAAGGACGAGATATTGGGCATTCGGTTGGCTACTGAACGACAAATGGTATCGAACGATTTGAATGTGGCCCCTTCCGAGATATGGTCTTGGATGTAGGCAATAATGCGATGAAACTCATCAAGAGACTTGGTCGTTTGAGAATATAAAAAGATGTCGCGAGTATAATCCAACTTCGTTACTTCGTCAAAATTCTCAATTACAACAGCTTGACTGTTTGTCTGTCCCACCAGACCTAATACCTCAGCATGACCTTTCTTGCCAAAGATCACAATCTGTGCCTGAGGATTGGTGTCATACTGATTCTTTATACGTTTCTGTAACTGTAGTACCACAGGACAGGTTGCGTCGATGATTTCTATATGGTTGCGACGTGCCAGCTCGTAGGTCTCTGGGGGTTCGCCATGGGCTCGCAGCAGTACCTTGACATGATGCAGGTGCCCCATCTCTTCGTGGTTAATGGTAATGAGTCCTAACTTGCGCAGACGTTCGCACTCCATGCCGTTATGCACGATGTCACCCAGACAGTACAAAGTACTGCCTGCAGCCAACTCTTCTTCTGCCTTTTTGATGGCTGTTGTTACCCCAAAGCAGAATCCACTACCATTGTCTATTTCTATCTGTAACACGATGTCGGATTTATTTCTTCAGATTGTCGTAGTAAAGGTCAAGTAAGTCTTGTGCTGCTGTAAATGACGTCTGCTGACCTGCCAATACGATGCGTTCAGCCTCTTCCAGCCGCTGTTGTATGAGGGGGTTATGGTAGAAGTGGTTACGCAGATGTTCATTGATGCTTTCGTACATCCAGTATTTTGCCTGCTCATTACGACGATAGTTGAAGTAACCATTGGCTTTTACAAAATCGATATACTGAAAAATCATATCCCATATTTCCTTGATGCCAATGCCATAAAAACCACTATAACAAAGCACCTTGGGCATCCATCCACTTTCTGGCATAGGGAAGAAGTGTAAGGCATTGCGGAAATTGGTAGCTGCCATGTGGCATTTATCCACGTTCTCTCCATCACATTTGTTGATAACAATGCCGTCACTTATCTCCATAATACCACGTTTAATGCCTTGCAACTCATCTCCTGTGCCTGCTAATTGTATCAGCAGGAAGAAGTCAACCATTGAATGACAAGCGGTTTCGCTCTGTCCTACTCCTACAGTCTCCACGAATATCTTGTCAAAACCAGCAGCCTCGCAAAGAATAATAGTCTCACGCGTCTTCCGTGCTACACCACCCAGTGAGCCTGCTGTAGGGCTGGGGCGTATGAAAGAGTCAGGATGCAGAGCCAGTTTCTCCATGCGTGTCTTGTCACCAAGTATTGAACCTTTGGTGCGTTCAGAACTGGGGTCAATGGCCAGAACAGCCAGCTTTCCTCCCTTTTCACGTAATACATGCATGCCAAACTCATCGATGGATGTTGACTTTCCTGCACCTGGCACACCACTGATACCCACTCGTATGGAGTTGCCACTGTATGGCAGACATTTCTCTATTACCTCCTGTGCGCGTTGCTGATGCTCTGGATTAACACTTTCTACCAGTGTGACAGCCTGACTCAGAATGGTAATGTCACCTTTACGGATACCCTCTACCATTTCTGCTGTTGACAGTTCACGACGTTTTACACGTTTCCGCTTCAGGTACGGATTAACAATAGAAGGTTGTTCCACACCACTGTTTACCTGCAGTCCTGCGTATTCGGAGCTATTTTCTGGATGAATCATATTCTCAACTTATTTAACGTTGATGGTAATCACTACTTTCGGTTTGTCGGGGTCATTCGTAATCATCAGCACACGGGGCTTCGTACGAGCACGTTTCAAATCTTTATTGATACCAGTGATCTTCAGTCGTGTCGTCTCCCCTGGCTTCAGTTCACGCTTGGGTAACGTAACCTTTAGACCTGCCGTAAACATCTGTAGTGAAGAGATGTTCAGTGTCGAGCGTCCTTCGTTCGTGAGGAATATCTCACCTTTAATCTTTGACTTGCCATTAAAGGTAAAGTCCAGTTGTTCTGCTGACATCACCAGATGAGGAGCATTAGCTTTATCAGCATCGCTAATATGCGCAAACGATGGTAGCAAGACTGCTGCTACACCAATGTCATTGCCCCTATTGACCTTGTCACCAGGGTTCTGAGCCAGATAGATAGATGTTTGTGTCAGACCAAAGTCGTACAGCAAGTCTGAGTTCAATGTCACAGTCATCTTACCTCCACGACCTGGTGACAGCTTCTGTGGAGTCATGGTTGCAGTGAGATAAGGAGGCAGGTGCATTAAGTTTGGTTGGCATACTGTCGAGCCACTATTATATATATGTATCTCCTGCACAGGCTGTTCGCCCTTGTTCACGTCATCAAACTCTAATTCGTTCTTGTCTATGCGCAAGTCACCAATGCTATATTCGTAGTTGCCGGCATAGTCCTGCATCTCTGCCAGTACAACACCCTTCATGGTAAGTAACAAGGGCTTGTCCAAACCTTCGACATAAACGGCAGCTTGCTTTTGAAAGTGGCCTAACTGGCGTGAGTCGTAGG
>JAFPED010000063.1 GCA_017423565.1 Prevotella sp.
ATGTTCGAGAAAACTCAAATAAATTTGGTTTTCTGCTCACTTAATCGTACCTTTGAGGTTGCTCCTCGAAGGTAGGCTGCACCTCGGAAAAACTCAAATAAATTTGGTTTTTCTCTCGGTTTGCACTACCTTTGACCTATGGTCGAAGGTACTCATGTTCGAGAAAATTCAAATAAATTTGGTTTTCTGCTCACTTAATCGTACCTTTGCAGGCGGAATGAGGTATTTTATATGGTTTTCATACGACGGGACTGACTATCATGGCTGGCAAATTCAGCCAAATGGGGTAACGGTGCAACAAGTGTTGCAACAACGACTCAGCATGCTCCTGCGCCAAGAGACAGAGGTAGTGGGAGCCGGCAGAACAGATGCCGGTGTGCATGCCCGGCAGATGGTGGCACACTTTGATTACGATGGGCCGTACGATATGGGCAACCTTGCTTATAAGCTGGACCATGCGCTGCCTGATGATATCAGCGTGTGGAAGGTGGAGCGGGTGGCAGACGACATGCATGCACGCTTCTCTGCCAAACGGCGTACGTACCATTATTATATACATACCCATAAGGACCCATTCCTCAGACGTTACTCATGTCAGTTGCACTACCAACTGGACTTTGAGGCCATGAACCGTGCTGCACATGTGCTGATGGAGTATGAGGACTTCGGCGCTTTCTGTAAGGCAGGAAGTGACGTGAAGACCACGCTCTGTCATATCTACAGTGCAGGATGGCATCAGACAGGACCGACGGAGTGGTACTTTGAGATAACAGCCAACCGTTTCCTGCGTAACATGGTGAGGGCTGTGGTAGGTACACTGATGGAGGTGGGACGTGGCAGGATGTCCATGGATGAGTTGCGTCAGGTTATAGAACAGGGCAGTCGCAGTGGGGCAGGTGAGTCGATGCCTGCCAGAGCATTGTTCTTGGAAAGTGTGGATTATTAGATGTTATGTGGTTAATACTTGCTTTTATGTCGGCAGCCCTGTTGGGTTGCTATGATTCATTTAAGAAGGAGGCGCTGAGGAGTAATGCCGTCATACCAGTGTTGTTTCTCAATACATTGTTTTCGTCGTTGCTGTTTTTGCCGTTCATTCTGCTAAGTGCTAACAGTAGTTTCCTGGATGGTTCAATGTTTCATGTTGCCAGTGGCGGATGGGAAGTTCATAAGTTCATTCTTTTGAAGAGCCTGATAGTGCTAAGCAGTTGGATATTAGGCTATTTTGGTATGAAACACCTGCCGTTAACCATTGTGGGACCTATTAATGCCACCCGACCGGTAATGGTGCTGGTGGGAGCATTGCTGCTGTTTGGCGAACGGCTGAACCTGTGGCAATGGGTAGGTGTGACGCTGGCGGTGGTTTCGTTTCTGATGCTCAGCCGTAGCAGTAAGAAAGAAGGCATCGACTTCAAACATGACCACTGGATATGGATGATTGTAGGCTCGGCAGCCATGGGAGCCGTGAGTGGTTTGTACGACAAATATCTGATGGCTCCTGTGAGCGAGGGTGGGGCAGGCCTTGACCGTATGATGGTACAGTCGTGGTACAATATCTACCAGTGCCTGATGATGGGAGCCATGTTGCTGTTGCTATGGTGGCCCCACCGTGACAAGACGACGCCCTTCACGTGGAAATGGTCTATCATTGGTGTTAGCATTTTTCTCTCTACTGCCGACTTCATGTATTTCTACTCACTGTCACTGCCCGATGCCATGATTTCCATTGTTTCCATGATACGCCGTGGGTCAGTCATTGTGAGTTTCCTCTTTGGAGCCATGCTGTTCCATGAAAAGAACCTGAAGGCCAAAGCCGTTGATTTGGCACTGGTGCTGCTGGGCATGATATTCCTATATATAGGTTCAAACTGATTTCTTACGCGCAAAAATTTGGTGGAATGAAAAAAAGTTCGTACCTTTGAAACGTCAATAGTGACAACCAACATAAAGCGTGTAGTGGAAATGATAGAATATATCTCGCAAAACCTGTGGCAATTCTGGGCTGTGATAGCAGTCGTATGCATGATTCTTGAGCTTACGTCTGGCGATTTCTTTATACTGTGCTTCGCCATTGGCGGTGCAGTGGCTGCCATAATTGCCCCATTCAGCAGTTTCTACGTACAGTTAGCCGTATTTGCAGTAGTCAGTGTGGTAAGCATTTTTACCTTCCGACCGCTGGCGCTGAGATGGTTTCACCGTAATGACCCAGACCGTGTGAGCAATGCCGATGCTCTGATAGGCCGTGAGGGAAAGGTGCGTGAGGCTATTCCAGAGGGTGACTATGGTCGTGTAGCCATTGATGGTGACGTATGGCGTGCTAAGAGTCAGGACGGAGCATCTGTCGCTGAGGGAGAGACGGTGGTTGTGATAGCCCGTGAGAGTACCTTGTTGACAGTAGGACGGAAACAATAATCAATAAAAACAGAAATAGTTATGGACCCCATTTTTTATGTTTTGATAGTCGTAGTGCTGCTGGCACTCGTACTGGCCAAGAAGGCCCTGGTCATCATACCACAGTCAGAAACAAAAATCATTGAGCGCCTGGGACGTTACCATGCAACGCTCAATCCTGGTATCAACATTATCATTCCATTCATTGACAAAGCCAAGGACATTGTCATACTGAGCCGTGGACGCTACATGTTCTCCACCACCATCGACCTGCGTGAACAGGTGTATGACTTCCCCAAGCAGAACGTGATAACCAAAGATAATGTGCAGACGGAGATTAACGCACTGCTCTATTTCCAGATTGTTGATCCGTTCAAGGCTGCCTATGAGATTTCCAACCTGCCCAATGCCATTGAGAAACTGACGCAGACCACACTGCGTAACATTATTGGTGAATTGGAATTGGACGAGACACTGACATCGCGTGACACCATCAACAAGAAACTGGGACTGGTGCTGGACGAGGCAACAGACAAATGGGGCGTGAAGGTGAACCGTGTGGAGCTGCAGGACATCACACCTCCAGAGAGTGTGCTCACTGCCATGGAGAAACAGATGCAGGCAGAACGTAACAAACGTGCTACCATCCTGACGTCAGAGGGACAGAAAGCTGCTGAAATCCTGGCATCGGAAGGTGAGAAGACTGCTATCATCAACAAGGCCGAGGCTGCTAAGCAGAAAGCCATTCTGAATGCTGAGGGTGAGGCTCAGGCACGCATACGCAAGGCTGAGGCCGAGGCAAAAGCCATCGAGCTCATCACTGAAGCAGTAGGCAAGAGCACCAATCCAGCCAACTACCTGCTGGCACAAAAATACATACAGATGCTGCAAGAGCTGGCACAAGGTCCGGCACAGAAGACTGTCTATCTGCCCTACGAGGCCACGAACCTCATGGGAAGCATTGGCGGTATAAAAGATTTGTTTAAGTCAGAATAACACATTTTATGGTACAAAATATCTTCAAAGGTCTTGGTATAGCACTCATCACACCTTTCACCACAGGCGGAGAAGTTGATTATCCTGCGCTTATCCGCCTGGTAAACTATCAGTTGGATAACGGGGCAGACTTCTTCTGCATTCTTGCCACTACAGGCGAGACACCCTGTCTGACCAAGCAGGAGAAACAAAAGATTAAGGACACGGTAGTCGATTTGGTTCAGGGGCGTGTTCCTATTCTTATGGGCTGTGGAGGGTTCAATACGGCAGCCGTCATTGAGGAACTGCAGACTGCAGACTTCCGTGGTATTGATGGTGTGCTCAGCGTTTGTCCCTATTACAATAAACCGTCGCAGGAAGGACTGTATCAGCACTTCAAAGCCATTGCCGCTGCTACCCAGCTGCCAGTGGTGCTCTATAATGTGCCTGGGCGTACAGGTGTGAACATGAAAGCAGAAACCACAGTGCGTCTGGCTCGCGACTGTAAGAATATTGTTGCCATCAAGGAGGCTTCAGGTAATCTGGAACAGGTGGATGAAATCATCAAGAACAAGCCGCAAGACTTCGATGTCATCAGTGGTGACGACTCACTGACGTTCCCCATGGTGTCGTGTGGTGCTGTTGGAGTCATCAGCGTTATTGGCAATGCGTTGCCCAAGGAGTTCTCGAAGATGATTAGGCTGCAGTTCCATGGTGAGTACGAAGCAGCACGCAAGATTCACCATAGGTTTACCGACCTTTTCTCCCTGCTCTTTGTTGACGGCAATCCTGCTGGTGTAAAAGCCATGCTCCATGAAATGGGATTCATCGAGAATGTTCTCCGACTGCCATTGGTTCCCACTCGCATCTCTACACTGCAGAAAATGAGTGAAATCATGAAAGAGCTAAAGATCTAATTCCCAATAATCAATTGTAAATTGTAATTCAATGGAGATCATCCACGAGATAACCCCACTTAACGGACGTGATGTACTCTACATTGCAGACCGGCATAAAAAGGAGTTCAATTACCCCATACATAACCATGATGTATATGAGTTGAACTTCGTTGAACATGCTGCTGGTGTAAGACGTATAGTGGGTGACTCAAGTGAGGTGATAGGCGATTATGACCTGGTACTCATTACCAGTCCTGACCTTGAACACGTGTGGGAACAGCATGAGTGTCGAAGTGAAGACGTACATGAGGTGACCATACAGTTCGATTTAGATATGTCAGAGGAGGGACTCTTCGGACGTAACCCCTTCCGTAGTATATATAATATGGTGCAACAGGCACGCAAGGGACTCTGTTTCCCTCTGTCGGCCATCATGCATGTCTATCCGCTCATAGTAGGACTCAGCCAGGTAAAGGATGGCTTTTATGCCGTTCAGCAGTTTATGTCCATCCTGTATGAGCTGTCTCGCTGTGACGGAGCACGCACACTGGCCACCAGCAGTTATGCCAAAGTGAATGTAGAAAGTGACTCACGTCGTGTGCTCAAAGTCAAGAACTACATTTCCTTGCACTATCAGGACGAGCTGCGACTACAGGAGTTGGCCAGCATAGCAGGCATGAGCCCCAGTGCCTTCAGCCGTTTCTTTAAGTTGCACACAGGACGTAATCTGTCTGACTATATCATTGATTTAAGACTGGGCTATGCCGCCCGTCAGTTAGTTGACACGGCTAAGAGCGTGTCCGAAATCAGTTATATGTGTGGCTTCAACAACCTGAGCAACTTCAATCGTATCTTCAAGAAGAAAAAGGGATGCAGTCCTACCAAGTTCCGTGAGAACTACCGAAAGACTCGCATCATCGTATAGGTCAAACTACAAAAAGAAAGAGAGAAACCTCATCAGTTTCTCTCTCTTCTTTGTGACTCCCGCGGGATTCAAACCCACAACCTTCTGATCCGTAGTCAGATGCTCTATTCAGTTGAGCTAGGGAGCCTTTCCTTATTTGCGGATGCAAAGGTAAGCAGATTTTTTGGAATGACCAAACTTTTTCCTAACTTTTTTATCTTTTTTCCTTAAAATTGCCTTTTTGACCACGTTTACCGCCTCTTCCACGTCGATGACAATAGCGTGAAGCATGGGCTGTACGGCTTTTGGGCTCATAGGCAGGACCCTCGCCAACAGTGTCAGGCATGTTGTTTTTTGTTATCTCCTTTCCAAGGAACTTCTCTATTTGGCGGAAGGCAAACTGCTCCTTCTCACTGACAAACGTAATGGCCACGCCATCACGGTCAGCACGTGCTGTACGGCCAATGCGGTGTACATAGTCCTCTGCATCGTGAGGCACATCGTAGTTGATGACCATGCGTATGTCGTCAATGTCTATGCCACGGCTGACAATATCAGTGGCTACCAGTACGTCCACCTGTCCAGCCTTAAAACTGAGCATCACCTCGTCGCGTTCCTGTTGGGTAAGGTCGCTGTGCATCTGAGCACAGTTTATCTTCATGTGTTTCAGTTCGCGATAAATGTCTTTCACCTTATCTTTCTTACCAGAGAAGATGATGACACGCTGCAGTTGGTTGGTTGCAAAGAGATGTTTGATGATGCCCTGTTTCTGCATCTCATAGCATATATAGGCTGACTGCTGTATCTTCTCTGCTGGACGGCTGACGGCTATCTTCACCATTACAGGGTGGTAGAGCATCGATTTGGCCAGCTGTTGTATCTTCTCGGGCATGGTAGCAGAGAACATCACTGTTTGTCGGTTCTTGGGCAAGTGGCTGGCTATTTGCATGATGTCGTCGGAGAAACCCATGTCAAGCATACGGTCTGCCTCGTCAAGTACAAAGAAGCTAACACGACTCAGATCAACATTACCTACCTTGATGTGACTGAGCAGACGGCCTGGGGTGGCAATCACCACGTCAGCACCCATGCGCAATGAGCGTTGCTCCTGGTCATAGCGGTTGCCATCATTACCACCATAGACTGCCACACTGCTTACGTCTTCCAGATAATAGCCGAATCCCTGCATGGCCTGATCTATCTGTTGTGCCAGTTCACGTGTAGGAGCCATGATGAGGCAATTAATAGCGTCATTAGGGTAGCCTCCGTCGTCAAGCATGGAGAGAATGGGCAACAGGTAGGCAGCTGTCTTGCCGGTACCTGTCTGTGCTACTCCCATGACGTCGTGTTGGTCAAGTATTTGTGGTATGCAGCGTTCCTGTATGGGTGTCATCTGCTCGAAGTGCATGTCATAGAGCGCATCGAGAATGTTGTCGTTCAGATAGGTTTCTTCAAATGTCATAATCAGTTCGGTGCTTGTCTATAGCAGAAATAGGCAATGATGGTGTAGAGGATGTTTGGAATCCATGCAGCAAGAATGGGTGGTGTATTTGCCTGGATGGCAAATGTGGCACTGACGGTTTGCAGCAAGATGTATGTAAACGAGAGGGCCAGACCAATACCCAGATACATGCCCATGCCTCCCTTACGTTTACGCGAGGAGAGTGAGGCACCAATGATGGTCAGGATGAATGATGCAAAGGACGTGGCAATGCGCTTATGGTACTCCACCTCATACTGTACGACATTCTGGGAGCCACGTTCCTGTTGCTTGGAGATATAACGTCTCAATTCTGTGGTAGTGAGTGTCTCCTGTTGTCCTTTTGAGAATACCAGGTCCATGGGTTCCATCATGATGGTTGTATCGAGAGTCATGCCAGAGGTAATCTTCTCTCTCATACCTGTCAGGGTGCGAATCTTGTAGTTCCTCAGTTTCCAGTGGTAGCGGCTGTCGCTGATGGTGTCGTACTGAGCAACATTGGCAGAGAGCGTACTGACAATCTTCTTGTTCTCGAACTTGTCGAGCGTGAAGCCATAGCCGGTCTTTGTCAGGTCATCATATTGTGACATAAAGGCAATGACACCTGGCTCCACCTGTAGCTGTACGTTGAGGGCAGACGTGTTCTTCTTCTTGTTCTTGTAGAGTGACTCAAAGTTCTGACGGACCACGTTGCCTCGTGGAATGACAAACGACCCCAGATAGAAATTCAGTGCGGCTATGATAGCAGCAGAAATGAGGTAGGGACGTAGCAGTCGTTTGAAACTCATGCCACTGGCCAGCATGGCAATGACTTCGGAATTGCCTGCCAACTTCGATGTAAAGAAGATGACGGCAATGAAGACAAACAGTGGTGAGAACAGGTTGGCGAAGTAGGGTACGAAGTTAGCATAGTAGTCCAGTACTATGGCCTTGAAGGGCGCATGGTTCGTGGTAAACTTATGCAAGTTCTCGTTAACGTCGAAGACGATTGAGATGGAGATAATCAGAATGATGGAGAAGAAGTAGGTGCCAATAAACTTCTTGATGATGTAGGTGTCCATACGTTTGACATACCGGCGTGGATTCATCCATGCCAGTTTATGTCTGAGCCATGCAAAGAACGTGAATAGCCACCCCATGTGCTGGTGCATCCAGTTGGAGAATGCTTCACGTCTTCTGCGTATGCTACGACCTAAGCGTAGCAGGCGACGGCGTTTCCTTATTTTCCTGAACTCCATGAGTTTATATCCTTCTTCCTAAATTATCTATTACACTACGTTTCCACGTTACAAAGTCGCCTTGTTCAATGTGCTGACGGGCATCGCTGACCAGTCGCAGATAGAAAGCCAGGTTATGAATGGACGCTATTTGCATGGCCAACAGCTCCTGAGCCTTGAACAAGTGGTGCAGGTAAGCCTTGCTGTAGGTACGGTCGGTCTCACAACCGGTGACATCAATGGGTGAGAAGTCATATTCCCACTTCTTGTTACGCATGTTCATGGTTCCTTCGTAAGTGAACAGCATGGCATTGCGTCCATTACGTGTGGGCATGACACAGTCGAACATATCTACTCCACGCTCTATGGCTTCGAGAATGTTCTGGGGTGTTCCAACACCCATCAGGTAGCGTGGGCGGTCCTTGGGCAGGATAGCATTCACTACCTCTATCATGTCGTACATCACTTCTGTGGGTTCTCCTACTGCCAGTCCACCTATGGCATTACCGTCAGCTCCCAGGTCGGCAATGTGTTTTGCCGCTTCTGAACGCAGGTCTTTGTAGGTACAGCCTTGCACGATAGGGAACAGGTGCTGACGATAACCATATAGAGGTTCAGTCTCGTTGAAACGCTTGATGCAACGGTCCAGCCAGCGTTGAGTCAGTTGTAGTGACTGCTTGGCATACTGGTAGTCACTCTGTCCTGGTGGACACTCGTCGAGCGCCATCATGATGTCTGCACCTATGATACGCTCAGTATCCATCACGTTCTCTGGTGTGAACATGTGTTTGGAACCGTCAATGTGAGAGCGGAACTCACAGCCCTCCTCGCGGAGCTTACGGATACCAGTGAGTGAGAATACCTGAAAGCCTCCTGAATCAGTCAGTATCGGACGGTCCCAGGTGTTGAAACGGTGCAACCCGCCTGCCTTTCTCAGTACGTCAAGTCCTGGACGCAGATACAGGTGGTAGGTGTTTCCCAGTATGATCTGTGCACCAATCTGTTGACGCAGCTCCGAGAAGTGTACTCCCTTGACACTGCCAACAGTTCCAACGGGCATGAAGATGGGAGTCTTTATCTGTCCGTGGTCGGTAGTGATAATGCCTGTACGGGCATCACTACAAGGGTCATTATGTTGTAATTCGAAAAACACTGTCAGTGGTTCTGTTTTTATTATACAGACTTTTTCTCCGTTTCTTCCTCGATGGTGAAGTCCAGAGGCTTATCTACTATCTCGTTCGTGAGTGCGAAATCCCATACATCCTGTACGTTTTCCACATAGTGGAAGCTGACGCCTTTGAGGTATGTCTCAGGTATTTCCTCAATGTCCTTTCGGTTCTCTTGGCAGAGTATGATGTCGGTAATGCCGGCACGCTTAGCTGCAAGAATCTTCTCCTTGATGCCACCCACAGGAAGTACCTTGCCACGAAGGGTTATTTCGCCTGTCATGGCTACGTTCTTACGTACCTTACGTTGTGTCAGGGCTGATGCTATAGAGGTGGCAATAGTAATACCTGCCGAGGGACCGTCCTTGGGGGTAGCACCCTCTGGCACGTGGATGTGAATATTCCAGTTGTCAAAGATGCGGTAGTCAATGCCCAGCATTTCGGCATGCGCCTTCACGTACTCCAAAGCCAGCACGGCACTCTCCTTCATCACATCGCCCAGATTGCCGGTAAGCGTGAGTTTAGAGCCCTTGCCCTTCGACAGTGATGTCTCAATGAACAGTATCTCGCCTCCTACGCGTGTCCATGCCAAGCCGGTTACCACGCCAGCGTAGTCGTTGCCTTGGTAAATGTCACGGTAGAAAGGTGGTTTGCCCAGCAAGTCCTCTATCTCGTTAGGAGTAATCTTCAAGTAGGGGAATTTACCATCCTTGGCCTTGTGGAATGCCAGTTTTCGCAGGCTCTTGTTAATCTGCTTCTCCAACTGGCGCACGCCACTCTCGCGCGTGTACTGTTCTATAATCTTTTCTATTGCATTCTTGTGGAACGTCAGTTTGGTCTCCTTGCCAAGACCATTGTTCTCCTTCTCTTTTGGTATGAGGTGACGTTTGGCTATTTCTATCTTCTCTTCTGTGATGTAGCCGCTCACCTCGATAACCTCCATACGGTCGAGTAGGGGACCGGGTATGGTATTCAGGTCGTTGGCTGTTGCTATAAACAATACCTTTGACAGGTCATAGTCCATGTCCAGGTAGTTGTCGTGGAATGCGCTGTTCTGCTCAGGGTCCAGAACCTCTAACAGTGCAGAGGCTGGGTCACCGTTGATGGTATTTTGTGTCACCTTGTCTATCTCGTCAAGAATGAATACCGGGTTGCTTGAACCGGCCTTCTGAATACTCTTGATGATACGCCCAGGCATGGCACCGATATATGTACGGCGATGCCCACGGATTTCTGCTTCATCATGCAGACCTCCCAGTGACACGCGGACATATTTACGTCCCATGGCATTGGCAATCGACTTACCCAGCGAAGTCTTTCCCACACCTGGAGGACCATACAGGCACAGGATGGGTGACTTCAGGTCGCCACGCAGTTG
>JAFPED010000064.1 GCA_017423565.1 Prevotella sp.
GCCGCTGTCAACGGAGTCGAGATAAAGCAGCTGAGCCTGTAAAGTATTGGCAGTATAGTCGTCAATCTCCGTACCAAGGAAAATGATACGGTCCATCATCAAACGTGAAAAGACGTCCATCTGCGTAACGTTCAGCTGGCGTTCCTCAAGGATATAGGGATTCAAATACTGCGCCTGCGACTTAATGACATCATCAAGTACCATACTGTTCATTCCTAAATGCTTGGTAGCATATTTCCTAAAATCGTTCATAATCTTCTAATTATCTTCTACTTGTGACTAAAAAAGAAGGCAGGTTATCGACCTTCATTAAATTTGTAGCAACAAAATTAATAAAAAAAGTCGATAACCTGCAATAGTTGAGGTTATTTTTTTGTAAAATATCTTATTTTCCCTGCATCAGCTTGTTAAACTCGTCAAGAGTGACACTCTTTTCGTTCAGTTTAACAACATTTTTCAATGCAGCAGTCAGCTTCACGTCAACAGCACGGTCAACAATACCGTCAATGTTCTCGCGCTTCTTCAACATTTCGTCTGCATAGTTGTCGAGATACTCCTCAGGAACATTGCTCATGCCATACTGCGCAAACTGAGCACGGGCGGCTTCCTTGGCAACTTGCTTCAGGTCGGCATCCTCTACCTTGATCTGCTGAGCTGCTACCAGCTGCTCCTTAATGAGGTGCCACTCCAACTCAACAATGCTCTTCTCGTAGTTTTCCTCGACAAACTTCTCACCCTTGTCCTTGTTGTTGTTCAGCATGATACGCTTCAACAGTGCATCGGGGAACTGCAGCTTGCCTACCTTCTTCTCCATGTGTGCACGAACGTCCAGCAAGAACTTATAGTCTGAATCGGCTGCAAACTGAGGCTTCATCGACTCGGCAATCTTGGCACGGAACTCCTGCTCGTCCTTCACTGCACCTTCACCGAATACCTGGTCAAACAACTTCTGGTCAACGGCAGCAGGTGTGAAACGAGAAATCTCGGTAATCTGATAGCTGAAGTCTGAGGTCAGCTCAGCAACGTCTTCCTTCTTCAGCTTCAGCAGTGCTGCTACCTCAGTGTCGTTGTCTGGATAGGCTTTCTTGGGATTAAAGGTGATGATGTCACCAGGTTTCACACCGTCAAAGATCTTCTTCTGGTCTTCTACCTTAATATATTCTGGCATCAGGACAGCTGAATCAACAGTGATACCACCTTCCTTGGTGTTTCCCTGCTCGTCCAGCTCGCGAAGGTCACCCTTCAGCATGTCACGGCTCTCGTAACTGTCGGCTTTCTCGTACTGTCCGGCACGAGATGCATACATCTGTATCTGCTGGTCTATCAGCTTATCGTCAACAGTTATCTGGTAGTAGTCTATCTTGTCACGACCGGTCAGCTCTGCCTTGAACTCAGGAGCTACGGCAATATCAAAAACAAACACGAAAGGACCGTCACCCTCGAAGTTCAGAGGCTGCTGCTTGTCACTGGGAAGGGGATCGCCAAGCATCTGGATCTTGTTCTCACGAACATACTCATAGAGTTTCTCACCCAACAGACGGTTGATTTCATCCACCTTCACCGACATGCCATACTGACGTTTGATCATACCCATAGGAGCCTGACCAGGACGGAATCCGGGAACCTGCGCACGTTTGCGATAATCTTTCAGGGTCTTCTCGACCTTCTCTGCATAATCTGACTGCTCGATGGTCAGTGTCATCAGACCATTTACTTTGTCAGCAATTTCAAATTGAACATTCATCTTTATTAACTATTTGACTATTTACTATTTACGATTATTATCTACAATTTTATGAATCGGGCTGCAAAGGTACGAATATTTTTCCGCTTTAAGCCCTGCTTGATGTTTTTTAACACTCAACACTTAACCTGCATCCTCCTCTTCTTCCTTGGCGCGACGCTCTTCCTCACGCTTCTGGAAATCCTTGGGCAGCAGCACGAAGTCACGACCAAGATATTTCTCTCGTACCACCTGATTGGCTGCCAACTCGGCAGGACTGCCCTGGAACAGGATGCGTCCCTCGAACAACAGATAGGCACGGTCGGTAATCGACAACGTCTCCTGAACGTTATGGTCGGTTATCAGGATACCGATATTGCGGTACTTCAACTTCCAAACAATCTGCTGAATGTCCTCAACAGCGATAGGATCGACACCGGCAAAGGGCTCATCAAGCATGATGAACTTAGGTTCAATGGCCAGACAACGCGCAATCTCCGTACGACGACGCTCACCACCACTTAACTGGTCACCTTTGTTCTTGCGTACCTTACCCAGACGGAACTCCTTGATCAGGCTCTCCAGCTTCTCTAACTGGTAGTCACGAGGCTTGCCGGTCATCTCAAGAACACTCAGAATATTATCCTCGACCGACATCTTACGGAACACGGAAGCTTCCTGAGCCAGATAGCCGATACCGGCACGGGCACGCTTATAGACCGGATAGTCGGTCACTTCGAGGTCGTTCAGATAGATATGGCCTGCATTCGGAACGATAAGACCCGTCGTCATGTAGAACGAGGTGGTCTTACCAGCACCATTAGGACCTAACAGACCGACAATCTCGCCCTGCTTCACATTGATGTTGACATCGTTTACAACCGTACGTTTGCCGTAGCGCTTGACCAGCCCCTCAGCACGTAGCGTCATGCGCTCCTGTTCTGTCGTTATAACCTGTTGTTCGTCCATACTTTATCTGTTTGAGCGTGCAAAGTTAATAATAAATTATGACAAATGCAAAAATCTTCGCATTTTGCTTGGATTTCGGCTTATTTTTTTGTATCTTTGCATGATCCAAGAGCTATAGACGCTTTCCATAGCAGACTTCTCAAAAAGGGATTTTCACGGGCGCTAAACTATTTTATCACGGACGGGAAAATCATTTATCACGAGCGCTAAATTATTTTATCACGGGCGTGATAATACCTGTGAAGCCGTATCAAAGCCCCTTTTAAGCCATATCCAACTCCCCATTTAACCCATATCCAATTACCTGTCAGCACGTATGTAAGTGCCCGACAACGTATAGCCAACGGCAAAAAAGCACGTCTTTTTCCTGGAAAAACATGGTTATATGAGAAAAAAAACGTAATTTTGCAGCTGATTTCATAACAGGGAAAGGAAGACAAGTTACAGGAAGATGAAAATATTACAGAAAGGGTTGACATCCTTCGGACGCTATCTCGTGCTCATGGGACGCACGTTCTCACGGCCGGAACGGCTAAGGATGTTCTTCAAGGAATACGTAAAAGAGATGGCACAGCTCGGAGTCAACTCCATTGGCATCGTGCTGCTCATCTCGTTCTTCATCGGAGCCGTCATCTGCATTCAGATGAAGCTGAACATACAAAGCCCATGGATGCCACGATGGGTAACGGGCTATACCACACGCGAAATCATGCTGCTGGAGTTCTCGTCGAGCATCATGTGTCTTATTCTGGCAGGAAAAGTGGGCTCGAACATCGCATCGGAGATTGGCACCATGAGGGTGACACAACAGATTGACGCACTCGACATCATGGGTGTCAACTCTGCTTGTTTCCTCATACTGCCTAAAATCCTCGGAATGATGACCATCATGCCTTTCCTCGTCATCTTCTCATCGGCAACAGGCATACTGGGCGCGTATGCAACAGCATACATAGGACACATTCTGCCTCCTGACGACCTCACACTGGGCATACAGCACTCCTTCGTGCCGTGGTTCGTATGGATGAGCATCATCAAGAGCACCTTCTTCGCTTTTATCATTTCCAGCGTGCCAAGCTTCTTCGGCTATACGGTCGAAGGTGGTTCGGTGAATGTAGGTAAGGCATCGACCGATGCCGTCGTTACATCGAGCGTGCTGATTCTTTTCTCTGATGTCTTCCTAACAAAGCTACTATCATGATTGAGGTAAAGAACTTATACAAGAGCTTCGAGGACAAAGACGTGCTGAAAGACATCAGCACGACATTTGAGAACGGAAAGACCAACCTGATCATCGGTCAGAGTGGTAGCGGAAAGACCGTACTGATGAAGAACCTCGTGGGACTGCTTACACCTACCAGCGGAAAAGTGCTGTACGACGGACGTGACTTCGTTGCCATGTCGAAGAAAGAAAAGGTGATGATGCGCCGTGAGATGGGCATGATCTTCCAAAGTGCTGCCCTGTTCGACTCCATGACAGTACTGGAGAACGTGATGTTCCCATTGGACATGTTCTCTTCCATGACGCTACGCGAACGTACCAAAAGGGCAAAGGAATGTCTGGAACGTGTCAACCTGATGGGAGCAGAGGAGAAATATCCTGGAGAAATCAGCGGTGGCATGCAGAAACGTGTGGCTATAGCAAGGGCTATATCACTGAACCCGCAATACCTCTTCTGCGATGAGCCGAACTCAGGACTGGACCCAAAGACGTCGCTCGTGATTGACGAACTGCTGCATTCCATCACTCAGGAATACAACATGACAACCATCATCAACACGCACGACATGAACTCGGTAATGGGTATTGGCGAGAACATCATCTTCATTTACGAAGGACGTAAGGAATGGCAAGGGGTGTCTGGAGACATCATGCACTCCACCAATCAACGACTCACGGACTTCATCTTTGCCAGCGACCTGCTGAAAAACATGCGTAGCGTTGTACTGGAGCACGAAGGGAAATAAGAGCCTAAACAAAAACAGGGCATTAACGCATCTGATAGACACCGGCCTGTTCGACCATAGGGACGCAAATCTCCTCCTTCGTATTGTCACCGAAACCAAGCGTCAGAAATACATAGATACAATGCAGCGTGCTGTCTGTACGTGCTGAAGACACCTCGACGGTTTTGATGCCTTGGTGCAGCGCCTCAACACGCTTCATGTATTGCTCGGTACCAAGACGGAGCTGCTGGCGATAGTCGGCTGAAGCAGAAGACAAACCACTCACACCCTCTAAATAGGCATCATACTCACCTGCCACCAAGTGCTCGTAGTAGCCCTTGGCTGCCAACGAGGCCTGCTCCTCGGCAGTCACCCCGCGACACCCCACAAGGCTCATCAGCCCTATCAGCCCCATTAGCCCCATTAGCCTCATTTGCCCCATTAGCCTCATTAGCCTCATTAGCCCCATTAGCCTCATTAGCCCCATTATTTCTGCCTAACAAAAACGTTAATAGGAGTGCCAGTCAACGTCCAGTTCTCACGGAGTTTGTTCTCAAGGAAACGCTTGTAAGGCTCCTTGACATACTGAGGCAGGTTGGCATAGAACACAAACGTGGGTATCTGCGTGTCAGGAACCTGACTCACATACTTAATCTTGATATACTTGCCCTTGATAGAGGGAGGAGGAGTCATCTCAATAATAGGCAGCATCACCTCGTTCAGCTTCGACGTTCCTATCTTGGCCTTACGGTTCAGATATACCTGCTTGGCTGTCTCCAAGACCTTGAAGATACGCTGTTTCGTCAATGCCGAAGCAAAGATGATGGGGAAGTCAACAAATGGAGCCATACGGTTACGAATGGCTGACTCAAAAGTCGTAATAACCTCCTGAGACTTGTCTTCTACCAAATCCCACTTATTGACGACAACCACCAACGACTTGTTGTTCTTCTGTATGAGCTGGAAGATGTTCATGTCCTGCGACTCTATGCCACGAGTGGCATCAAGCATCAGGATACACACGTCACTGTTCTCAATGGCACGGATGCTACGCATGACGGAGTAGAACTCCAAATCCTCAGTAACCTTGTTCTTACGGCGAATACCTGCAGTATCTACCAGATAGAAGTCGAAACCGAACTTGTCGTACTTCGTGTAGATGGAGTCACGGGTCGTACCGGCAATCTCCGTCACGATATTACGCTCCTCACCTATAAAGGCATTGATGATGCTCGACTTGCCGGCATTGGGCCTGCCTACTACGGCAAAACGGGGAATACCGTCGTCTATATCGTCGGCCTCATCGGTCTTCAGCTTGGACACTACATAGTCCAACAGGTCACCTGTACCGGAACCAGTGGCTGCACTGATGCAGAATGGGTCGCCTAAGCCTAACTTATAGAACTCGTACTGGTCGTACAGGTTCTTACCGTCATCTGCCTTATTGGCTACCAATACAACAGGAAGCTTGGCACGACGAAGGATATTGGCTACATCCATGTCCCAATCGGTCAGACCGTTCTTGATGTCAACAAGAAACAGCACCAGATCAGCTTCCTCTGTAGCGACAATAACCTGCTTACGTATCTCTTCCTCAAAGATATCGTCACTATTGACCACCCAACCGCCGGTATCGACAACCGAGAACTCACGACCATTCCATTCACACTTGCCGTACTGACGGTCACGAGTCGTGCCGGCCTCATCACTGACAATTGCCTGACGACTATTGGTCAGACGATTGAACAGGGTCGATTTGCCCACATTGGGGCGTCCTACTATCGCTACTAAGTTTGCCATAATTATTATTTCTCCATCAGTTCAAAATGATACTTCTTTCCTTTCGACGTGGTAAAGGTTCCTTCGTAACCTCCGCCACGTGCCTCATACTGACCGTCGAACGTACCGGTATGATTGCCGTTTGCCGTATATTCCTTCAGCACGATATGCATGGAGCCACTGGCATTGACGGCTTCATTCTCTACCAACACCAGTGAGAACACTGAGTTCGGACGGTCGTTATAGTAATAGTTGCCTATGGTTTCGCCTACATCGAACGATGCAGGATTCATGAAAAAGGTAATGGCGAAAGGACCGATATTGCCTTCAAACTCCTGTAAGGCCGCTTCTTCTGCTGCTATCGCTGCATCAATCTCACGCCCTTCCTCACGCAGTTCAAGCTGATGCCACACATCTGCCGCGGCAGCACCGTTCATATTGTCAACACGGGTGATATACAGACGATCACCCTTGCTCATGACGGTGAAGTAAAGCGTCTGAGTGGCATTAAGCCAGCTGTCGCCCCAGTAATATACGCCTAACTGCTTTGCTATACGACCATCAACCATCGCAATGGGAGCATGGTTCTCTGAAGAGGGTTTGATCATCTCACTATCGTCCGTACCCGACAACAGCCAGGATGCATACTTCACATCATCGTAATTGGCTGCGGAGTCGGCAAGCAACTGTAGCACGGAAGGTGCCAGATAGCGCTCAAGGACAGCATCATCCCACCTGCCGTTGTCTATCGACATGGATTTGTAGAAATTCTCAACAAAGGCGGCGGCCTTCTCTACACTCACGGGCTGCCAACCATCACAAGTCGAGGCAACCATGCTTGCCTGATAGCCTATCATGACAAACAAACAAAGCAATAACTTCTTCATATCACTACTCGGGATTATAACCAAACGAATCTAACTCCTTCTGTGACGAACGCCAGTCCTTATCTACCTTGACAAATGTCTCTAAGTAGATGGTCTTGTCGAAGAACTTCTCCAATGCCTTACGGGCTTCTGTGGCTACTTTCTTTAACGCCACGCCCTGGTGACCAATGATGATGCCCTTCTGACTCTCACGCTCCACATAGATGACGGCATTGATATGAATCTTCTTCTCCGTTTCCTTAAAACGCTCCACACGTACCTCAACGGCATAGGGAATCTCCTTGTCGTAATACAGCAGGATCTTCTCACGGATAATCTCGCTGACGAAGAAACGTGCAGGCTTGTCGGTCAACTGATCCTTATCGAAATAAGCCGGACTCTCGGGCAACAGCTCTTGAATACGCTTCAACAGCATATCAACGCCAAACTTGTTCTTGGCTGAGATAGGCAGTATCTCCGCATTGGGCAGCAGCGTGTGCCACTTCTCAACAATTGCTGTCAGCAATTGTTGAGCCCCATTGGCCCCATTGGCCCCATTAGCCCCAAGCTCATCTATCTTGTTGATAAGCAGTATCACAGGTATGGTCATCTTCTGTACCTTCTCCAAGAAGTCCCGATTCTTCTCGGGATCCTCTATCACGTCAGTCACGTAAAGCAACACATCGGCGTCCTGTAATGCTGACTCCGAGAAAGCAAGCATCGACTCCTGAAGCTTATAGTTTGGCTTCAGGACACCTGGGGTGTCACTGAACACAATCTGCATGTCAGGGGTATTCACGATGCCCATAATACGATGACGCGTCGTCTGAGCCTTAAACGTCGCAATTGAAATACGCTCACCAACCAACTGGTTCATGAGCGTACTTTTACCTACATTGGGATTACCAACAATGTTTACAAATCCTGCTTTATGAGTCATACGCCCATCGATAATAACAGGCACCGTGAACGAAACCGGCACCAAAAGCGGTGAACAACATGTTGTCACCTTTCTTCAGCAGATGCTCGTTCTCCCAAAGAGCCAAGGGGATAGTAGCGGCAGAAGTGTTACCAAAATGCTCGATATTTACCATCACCTTATCCATAGGGACATCCAGACGTTTGGCTACAGCCTCTATGATACGCATATTCGCCTGATGAGGAACGACCCATTGGATATTGTCCTTATTCAGACCATTACGCTCGGCTATCAAAGCACAGTCATCGCTCATGTTCGTTACAGCATAACGGAACACCGTACGACCCTCTTGATAAAGGTAGTGCAAACGATGATCAACAGTAAAGTGACTGGCGGGACTGACGGAACCACCGGCTTTCAGATGAAGGAAAGGAAGCCCTTTACCGTCGGCACGGAGATAGGAATCTATCAGACCAAGATTCTCCTCTTCGGTACCTTCAACCAATACAGCGGCAGCACCATCACCGAACAACGGACAGGTAGCACGGTCTTTATAGTCAACGACCGATGACATCTTGTCTGCTCCTATCACGATGATCTTCTTGTAACGACCACTCTGAATCATCGTCGATGCCACATCGAGCGTATAGAGAAATCCACAGCAAGCAGCCCAGAAATCAAACGCAAAAGCATTTTTCAAACCAAGCTTACCCAGCACGATGCTGGCTGTAGAAGGAAACTTATAATCCGCCGTCGAGGTGGTGACGATGATGGCATCTATGCTGTCGGGGTCGGTGCCGGTCTTCTGAAGCAACTGCTTTGCTGCCTTACGAGCCATATAGCTCGTACCTAAACCTTCCTCGGTCAGGATACGACGCTCTTTGATGCCTACACGTGTCGTAATCCACTCGTCGTTGGTATCTACCATGCGAGACAACTCCTCATTATTAAGGACATAGTCAGGCACGTAGCCACCAACACCGGTGATTATCGCATTAATCTTTTTTTCCAATGTTAATTGTCAATTATCAATTATCAATTGTCAATTATTCTGCTACCTCTTCCTTCACAACAGCTACCTTGCCACGATAGTAACCACAGGTAGGACATACCGTGTGATATACATAGTAAGCGCCACAGTTGGGGCATACTGCCAGTGTGGGAGCTACTGCCTTGTCATGTGTACGACGTTTTGCAGTACGGGTGTTTGATTGTCTTCTTTTAGGATGTGCCATAATAATTTACTATTTTAAAATTTACAATTTACCATTTTCAAGCGGGAGCAAATTTTTCACTTTTCACTCTTCACTTTTCACTTTTAATTTCCTCAGCGCCTCCCATCGAGGATCTACAGCATTGGCTTCATCACTGCTTCGGGCAGCTGACAGCTCATGGAGCTTCTCGGTCATCACATGGTTGCATTTTCCAGGTGCATGCACATGCTTGATGGGGATAGACAATGCTATAAACTCGTAGATAAACCACGACAGGTCGAGAATGCCAGCATCCTCAGACACTGTAATGAACTCGTCATCGTCTGTTTCCGACACAGCACCCAGCTTGACAATTAACTGATGGTCACTGCTAATCGGCTGATCCATATCGTCTAAACACAAATCACAACAAACGACAACGGTACCTTCTGTATGGAAATGGAGTTCAAAAAAGCCGGAGGCCTTGCGTATAGACACCGACACATGCAACGCTCCATGTTCCAACTCAGCACCGTCAAGAGCGGCAAAAAACCGATCATCAATATCATACTCGAGCATGCGGACATCCTCTTTCTGACCTTTCAAATCTATCTGATACCTC
Source organism: Prevotella sp. (assembly GCA_017423565.1). Classification (GTDB taxonomy): domain Bacteria; phylum Bacteroidota; class Bacteroidia; order Bacteroidales; family Bacteroidaceae; genus Prevotella. Next base: position 10,019 of record JAFPED010000064.1, read on the forward strand.
TCTAACTCGCTCATTTGGGGTGCAAAGTTAGTAAAAAATTAAGAATTAAGAATGATATATTAACTATTTTTTTGCTTTTACTTGAAAATCAACAACTAACGTCCCTACTCTTTGCACACTTCTCCGACAAGTGTGCACCCAATAGGGATAATCAGCCTTTCTTCATCTCTATCCTAAACGTGGTTCCCTTCCCAAGCTCTGACTGCTTGACATAGATACGCCCATGATGATATTCCTCCACAATACGACGCGCCAACGACAAACCAAGGCCCCAGCCACGTTTCTTCGTAGTAAAACCTGGAGTAAAGACATTCTTCACATCCTTCTTCTTGATACCCTTACCCGTATCAGCCACCTCGATAACCACCTGGTCACCATCATCCAGCAGCGTCAGCGTGATAGTTCCAGAACCCTCCATAGCATCGACAGCATTCTTACACAGGTTCTCTATCACCCACTCAAACAGAGAGGCATTCATCTTCACTATCACCTCATGATCAGGAAACCGACGCACAATCTGAACCTTATTCGACGTACGACGGTCCATATATACAATGACATGCTCCAGAACATCCGTCATACTCGAGGCTACAGGCTCTGGCAACGAGCCAATCTTTGAGAAGCGCTCGGCAATACGCTCCAAGCGTTTCACGTCCTGATACATCTCTGGAATCATCTCATCATCGGGATAACTCTCCTTCAACATCTCCGTCCATGCCATCAGACTGGAGATGGGAGTACCTAACTGGTGTGCAGTCTCCTTCGACAAGCCTACCCACACCTTGTTTTGTTCGGCACGCTTTGAAGACAACAGCGCAAAAATGGCAACAACGACAAAGATAAGCACGATGCCAAGCTGAACGTATGGCCAAGCGGAAAGACGTTTCAGCATAATCGACTCATCATAGCACACCAACTCATAGTCAATGGAATCACCAAGGTCTATGCGGATGCTGTTTCCGGCATGTTGCATCCTTTGGCCAAACGCTTTCAGAATGGAGGCGGTGTCCTTACCTGCCACATCTATATTACTATAGTCGTTGACCTCACCATTACTGTTCAGCACCACCACTGGAATAGTGCTGTTACTACGGATAACACTGAAAGCTAACGACATGTCATCATCAGGACCGGCCTCGTTGATGGCATGCATGGCATCGGCCCAGACCTGCATCTTGGCACGTTCTTCAGCCAACAAGTCACTGACCAACAGGTGAGACACCAGCAAAGAGGCAACAGCTATAATGACAGCTGCCACCACTAAGATAATCTTCACCTGACGTATTTTATCGGTCCATTGCATACTTCATAATAACGCAAAAGGCCCTCATTTATTGCCTCATACTGTGTCCTGCTGTTCTACCGCAGGAAAATCACCCAAAGAAGAAATAGCTGAAGAACACAGCAGCCACCATACCGGCAGCATCAGCCATCAGGCCACAGGCCACGCTATAACGATACTTCTTTATTCCCACACTACCAAAATAAATCGCAAGAATATAGAACGTTGTATCCGTGCTGCCTTGCAACACACTGGCCAAATGGCCCACAAAAGAGTCGGGACCAAAAGACTCGAAACACTCTAACATCATACCACGGGCACCAGCACCATTCAAAGGCTTCATCAGTGCAACAGGAACAGCACCCACGAAATCTGAGTTCAGGCCAAACCACTCTACACATGCCGTCAGACTGTCTTGCACCATCTGTAAGGCACCCGAAGCACGAAACACACCCACAGCGGCAAGGATAGCCACACAATATGGAATCAGGCTCACTGCCACATGAAAACCACCCTTGGCTCCCTCGATAAACGAGTTATATACATTCAGCTTCTTGATAACACCGGAATAGATAAACAACAAGATGGTTCCCAATATCAGACAAGCCGTCAGCATTCGGCAGAAATGCTGCATCTGCTCACTCTCCATACCTGAGATGGCTGTAAACAAACCTGCAACAAGTGCTGCTATGGTGCCTAACATAATCAGGATGTTCTTCTGGAACAGATTGATACGCTGATAAAGCGACACCGTCAACAAACCTACCAGCGTAGAGCACATCGTGGTCAGTAGCAAAGGGATAAACACATCGGCAGGGTCGGCAGCTCCGAACTTAGAACGGTAAGCCATGATGCTGACAGGTATAATGGTCAGACCGCTGGTGTTCAACACCAGGAACATAATCATGGAGTTCGAGGCGGTATCTTTCTTCTCGTTGATACTCTGCAGCTCCTGCATCGCCTTGAGACCGACGGGCGTGGCCGCATTATCCAGGCCTAACATGTTGGCAGAGATATTCATGAAGATAGAGCCTAAAGCAGGATGGTTCTTGGGTATCTCCGGGAATAGCTTCGTCAGGACAGGACTAAGGAAACGGGCTAACTTATCTACAAGCCCACTGTCCTCACCAATCTTCAGAATACCCATCCATAACGTCAGCGTACCAGTAAGGCCAAGCGTCATCTCAAAGGCGGTGTTCGACATCTTGAACGTTGAGTCCATCATTTCGGGCAGCGCATCATAGTCCTGCAGAAACACCAGCTTCACAACTCCTACTATTACTCCTATAGTAAAAAGAGCGATCCAAATATAGTTTAATGCCATAATATCTTAAATTTCGCTACAAAGGTACATTAATTTGTTGAATATTCCACATATTTTCGTACTTTTGTACCCGATTTTAAAACACAATAGACAATGAAGAGAATAAAAACAACTGTACTCGCACTGCTCTGCCTCGCTACAGTAGGCATGACCGTATCGTGCGACTCATCTAAGCTGGGAACCATCCTGAGCTCCATCGGAAGCGGTGGAACAATAGCAAATGTCTTCACCAGCGTGATTGGACTTGACAAAGTAACAGCACAGGGACTGGTCGGAACATGGCGCTTTAATGGACCTGGATGTGCCTTCACATCGGAAAACTTACTGGCTAAAGCTGGTGGCGAGGTCGCTGCCACAAAGATTGAAAAGGAGCTGGAGCCCTATTATGACAAGGTAGGGCTGTCTGCATCAAACACTTACATCACTTTTGATGATAAGGGACAATATGCGGCAACTATCAGGGGAAAACAATTCACTGGCAACTACACCTTCGACGAAGAGAATGCGAAGATCACACTAAAAGGCTTCCTCTTCAACGTTAACTGCTATGCAAAACGCGAATATGGCGGCATAGCACTGCTCTTCGAAGCAAAGAAGCTCCTGACGATACTCCAGGCATACGCTGCCATCAGCGGTAACGACGACCTCAAGCAGTTAGGAGAGTTCAGCAAGACATACGACGGTGTACGCATCGGCTTCGACATGAAGAAATAAAAAAAAGCAGCAGCCCCCAAGGAGCTGCTGTTTTTCTTTATCATTAATAATACTTCTTCCTCGCAACTGGAGTGATACCTTCCTCCATTTCCTCTTCCTCCTCATCGTCATACAGATGATGACGGGGAGAATATGACTTGCCGGCACCTGCAGAGCCTCCTGAAAGCGGCAGCGAATCAGCCAACGACCCTACGGTCGAGAAAGCTATGACCTCTATCTCTGGATTCTTATACTCTTTCTTCATTGTTTACATTATTAAAGATTAATAATTACTTTATCTAAACTCCTCCAAGCCTCCCCTTGCAGGAAGGCCTGGAGAGGAGTGTCTTACTTAATCACGACCTTCTTGCCATTGATGATATACAGACCCTTCGTTGGGTTCTCCACACGGCGACCGTCCAGCGTATAGTACTGTCCAGTACGTTGTGAAGGTGTCACAGCCTCAATACCTGTAGTACCTTCACCACCGCCGAAGATGATGAACTGAGGTGCAGCGTTAGTCTTTGGTACAGCCAAGAACGCCTTGTGAGCAGCCAATGGCTCGTCACTGCCGTCCCACTTCATAAAGGCTGCCTCACCTGCATCATTCTTATACAGGATGTATGCAATGTACTCGTCACCATCAGCAAACTGAGTGCCTAACTGATACTCATAGTCACCACTACCTGCCATCAGGTTGTCAGCAACACCTGCTGCAGTAACCTCTGCGTCCAAAGCAACAGAACTGATGGTTGCCTTTGCACCGGCTGTACCCTTCAGAATAACACCACCATTCTTACCGGCGGCATTCGTAACAGCCATATTTGGCAGCACTGCACCGGCTGCAACCTCTGTCAGTGTAGCAACATCACCGCTGACACTAACGAAGCTGGCTGTGATGCCATCTCCTGAAACAGCATACTTCTGACTGTTTGAATAGGTTGAGTAGCCTAACTCACCAATCTCCACCTCTGTCTGACAGCTAATAGCGAACTTACCGTCTGCAGGAGTATAGTTAATGGTCACGTCAGCATCGTTGGTAGCACCAATCTGCCAAACTTTATCTCCATCAACCTTAGTGACATCCGAATAGTTTGCAAAATCCACAACAAAATCATTTGTAGAGTTAGGACGTATAACACTCTTCCAAGTAGCAATAGCATCCTCATCTATCGTCATAGCCGTATTTGGAACGATTGCAAAGTAAGTTCCAGCACCACTTACTGTGGCTGTATATTTACCGGCTTCTTCGGTCATTGTTGTGAACGTCTTCCAGTCTGACTCATTAGTGGCCAGATAGTAACCCGTGAACGATATGAGTTCAACCTGAAGAGCTGTTCTTGTAGGATTATTAATAAAAACGCCTGTATTAGTCTCATTGAGAATAGCTACTGCTGATTCTGAATTAATAACGAAATCAACGACTGGCTTCGTATAGTCATTTCTGTCTAGGAAGTCTCCGCTTTCAAAATTAGACCATTTATAACTAGCGTTATTATAATTTATTCCACACCAGTTATTGGCGTCTTGACCAGTATCCATACCTGCAAATGTTACACGAATGACATCACCAACTTTAACTCCGGTAAAGTTATTACTATTTGCGAAATGTGCTTTATCTATGGCAATATTGCCTGTTGCGTTACCAACCCATATTGTCTTGGCAGAGCCAGTAAAGACATCCTTCTCAAGAGTAATCAGGCTGGTCTCATAATTTATTCCAGTAACCACCAGACCTACACTCTGCATTCGTGCGAGAATATCACCCGTAATAACGAAGGCAGCATCAGAAACAGTACCAGAACCAATAGGCTTTCCTCCCTCAAGGTTCGTCCATTTTTCACGGTCTTGCAAGGCAACTTGTCCGACCCACTCATCTTCAGTATTAATAGTTGGATTCTCAATAGAGATGTGCAGAATATCGCCAACCTTGGCATCTGCAAACGTAGAAGCATCGAGCGCCACGAATCTACCCTGTTCCCAATCTACTTTAGTAGCTTCCGTACTTGTCCAAATGGGAACACCAGGAAGAGTGGTGAAGACGTATGCCTGACCATCGACGAAGGTAAAGTCTGCTGTCTGATTAACGCCTACAACACTTTCTGCTGAACCATCATTGAAGACAATCTTAGCCGGTGCCTCAGCTGCTTCAATCGACACAGTATAAACGTCACCAGACTTAGTGATTTCTGTACCAGGCCAAGCGCCTAACTGCTCAACCTTAGGGTCACCGTCAGTCCAAGTATAGGCATACACATGCTCCCAATTAGCCGCATTGTCAAATGTGGCGGTGTATGTATTCAATATACGCTCAACATCCAACTTCAGCGTATAAGCAGCAACACCATCTATCTCCTCGCCAGTCACATTAGCCGTGAACGTCAGTTTGTAGTTGCCTGCTTCAGCGAAGGTATAGGCGGCATTACCACTTGAAGGCAACTCATACAACCCCCAAATCTTGTTGGCACGTAACTTATACTCGTATTTCTGAGCTTCAGCAGCAAAACTTGCAACTTCGTAAGTGTAAAGACCATTTGACTGCTTGGTCATCTTGACATCCTTTGTCTGATCAGTATCTGACCCTGGGAAGCCACCGGTTAAGTCAC
>JAFPED010000001.1 GCA_017423565.1 Prevotella sp.
CGGAGAGTGGAATGCTGAGTCAATCTTTGAGATCAATTATTTCGACGATAACTCCGTACGTGGTTGGGGTAACCAGTTGGGTGCCGGTGGTGCCGTTTTCCCACGCCTACATGGTCCACGTAGCTGGAAAGCTAATGCTGGGGATCCTTTCGAGGACGTTGACGCAGGCTGGGGCTTCAGTGCTATTCCCCTACATTCTGTAGCTAGCTTCGAAGAAGGTGATAAACGTAAGGAATTCTCTGCCTTCGACCTGAATGCGCATGGAACATCTGATGATCCAGGTTGGATGGCTACTGGCTATTGCCTCTATAAGTATATGTGCCGTAAGAGCAATAACAAAGACCAGAAGGCTGATGCAGACCTTGGTTTCAATAACAATCTCCGTGTATATCGTTATGCTGAGACTCTGCTGAATGCTGCCGAGTTGTTGCTGAAGACAGGTGGTAGTGGTTCTGAAGCTGCCAAGTATGTCGATGAAGTTCGTGCCCGTGCTGGTCTTGCAGCCCTTGGCAATGTGGCAGAGGACGATATTCTGAACGAGCGCCGTCATGAATTGATGGGTGAAGGTAAGCGTTACTTCGACCTCGTCCGTACAGGCAAGGCAGCATCTGTGCTGACTCCTGCCAATGACACTGGTGGCTATCGTACTAAGACATGGTCTGAGGATGTACGTTATCTTCCTATTCCACAGGCTGATATCGATGCTGCTCAGGGTACGCTCAAGCAGAATGGAAGTTATTAATTCAACATATTCATCATAAAGAGAACAACAATATGAACAAGATATTCAAATTATTAGGAAGTTCATTGATGGTGGCAATGGCATTGACAGCCTGCTCACCAGAAACCTTCGACGGACCTGATCAGAATGGTATTCCGTCGGTAACAGGGGTGGACATCGATATGAATGTAGACCAGGCCGTGAATGAGGCCACATTCACAGTACAAAACATGCCCAAAGGCACTTACGCTTTCTGGACTGTTGATGACAAAGTCTATTCAACACTGTCTCCTATGCACTGGGCAAACAGCAAGGCCGGTACTTATGCTGTAGAGTTGAGGCTGGGTAACCGCAACGGTTTTAGCCAGTCAAGCATTACCAAGACCTTCACATTCGAGAACACGAAGGTTGACTTTACGCAATACATCAGCCGTATTAGCCGCACATGGCGCATCAATCATACAGAGGTTGGTCACATGGGTTGTGGCGAACCGGGAACCGACGGTTCTAACTGGTGGAGTGCACAGCCAGAGGATAAAGCGGATTGGGGTGTCTATGATGACCGCATCACTTTCTCTGAGGATGGCGTGTACGACTATGACCCAGGTGAAGGTGGTACAGTGTATGTCAATTATGAGACATCGCTCTTCCCAGAGTATAATACTAATGACGGTAATGACTTTATGGCTCCTGTTGAGCGTCAGACATCAATCTATAACTTCGATGTGGATGGAGATAAGGTGATTCTGAAGCTTGGAGAAGGGACGCTGTTCCCCTATTTGTCCAAAGACAAACAGTATGCTGAACCTGTATTTACCGTCGTAAAGCTGACAAATTCAGAGATGGTGCTGCTTTATGAAGGCGAGGGTATTACTTGGCGTTTCATGTTCACCAGCAAAGAGGACGATGCACCCAAAGACTTCAAAGGCTATAAGTTCGATAGTGATGGCAATATGCTTCGTGATGCAACATGGGAACTCTCTCGTTACTATGCTCACGGCGATGGTTGGGAAGGTTACAATGCTGAGGATATTACCTATACTAACGAGGGTAACAAGAAGTTCGTGGTAACGTTGCCTTATGAGTCAAACCAGCGTTGGCAGGCTCAGTTCCAATTGCAGAACCTTGGTGGCGTATCAACTGTGGCTGGTAAGAACTACGACTTCTCCATCAAGCTGAAAGCTAATCAGGATTTGAATAGTGCTACCGTAAAACTCACGGATGCAGCTGACGATACGAATTTCTATTTCGATGAAGTGATTCCTCTGGAAGGAGATGCTGAATATCTGCTCTACAAGAGTAATATGGAAGGCAAGGATATCGCAGCTATGCACCTTGTATTTGACTTTGGTGGTTGCCAGGCAGGAACAGTTGTCGAGATTTCTGACATGGTTTTGAAAGATCATGCATACGACGATGGTGCAGGACAGCCAGAAGAGCAAGGTGAAGAAGGCGGTGACAAGCCCGTTTTAACACCATTCGATTTCAACGATCCAGGCAATATGCTGAAAGATGCAGGATGGGACCTCTCCCGCTACTATGCTCATGGTGACGGTTGGGAAGGCTATAATGCTGAGGATATTACCTATACAAATGAGGGTAACCAGAAGTTCGTTGTAACGTTGCCCTACGAGTCAAACCAGCGTTGGCAGGCTCAGTTCCAGTTGCAGAACCTCACAGGTGTATCTACCTCTGCTGACAAGACCTACGACTTCTCTGTTAAATTGAAGGCCAATCAGGATCTTAATAGTGCTACTGTGAAGTTGACGGATGCCGCTGATGATACAAATTTCTACTTTGACGAAGTAATTCCTTTGGAGGGTGATTCTGAGTATTCACTTGTAATGAGCGGAATGCCTGGCAAGGATATTGCAACTATGCACCTTGTATTTGACTTTGGTGGCTGTGCTGCAGGAACAGAGGTTGAGATTACCGATATGGTGTTCAAAGAGCATAGTGATGATGGTGGCAGTGAAGGATCTAGCCCCATGAACTACGATGATGCTGATAACATGTGGAAGGCCATTGATGATAATTCTGCCTTCGAGCTCGGCTACTATTTCGCCGCAGGTGATGACTGGCACGCTATTGACTATACCGAGGCAACTCATACTGGTAACACTTATGAACTTACGTTGCCAACCGATCAAGGTAAGAATCAGTGGCAGGGACAGTTCCATATCGACACCAAACTGACGGCTAGCGCTTCTAAGAAATACGACTTCCAGTTCGTTATCGAGACGGATGCAGATTGCCCACAGGTGACCATGAAGCTGACAGATGCCGGTGATACTAATTTCTTCATCGAAGAGCGTAATGATGTACCTGAAGGTAGTAATGTGTTTAGTTGGACAGGAGTAATCCTGAAGGAAGGTACAGATGCAGATGCTATCCGCTTCTTCCTTGATTTCGGTGGATGTCCTGGTGGTACTAATGTTAAAATCAGTAAGATTATCCTTAGGGAAGCAAAATAAATGAAACGGATGATGTTACATAGTATGTTACTCACTCTTGCTACAGCCTTTATGGGCTGTGGCGGGAGTGGGAACGACTCACAACCGGCAGAGGTCGTCATCAGTGTCTCGCCAGAGACTGTCAATGCACCCGCAGAAGGGGGTACCTATACTGTAAATGTCACGACTACAGGAAAAGAGTGGGGTACTGCCGTTGGTAGTGATTTCTTTACCGTAAAGGCTCAGAATACGGCAGCCCAGACGGGTACGCTCACCATCACGGTTCCTGCTAATCCTATGGCAGAGTCCCGTTCTGGTGCTGTCACTGTCATGTCAGGTTCGGCTAGAAAGAACATAATTGTCTCGCAGGCAGCCGCAGAGGCTCCTGCTTATGACGTTCCAGAAGGTTATACGCTGGTTTGGCAGGATGAATTCGATAATGGTTCGGAACTGAATGCTGCCGATTGGACTCACGAAGTTCAAGGCGATCACTGGGTGAACAACGAGTTGCAGAATTATGTCAACCATAAGACACCTAAGGGCAATCTTGTTACTGAAATCAGTGATGGTTCTCTTCGTATCCATTGTTTTAAAGAGGATGGCAAGGTTTATTCTGGTCGTGTTTATGCTCATGTAAATGAAGGTTGGCTGTATGGCTATTTCGAAGCGAGCATCAAGTTACCGAAAGGTAAGGGTACTTGGCCTGCTTTCTGGATGATGCCTGTGGGTAATGACTGGAGTACGAATCCCTGGCCGAAATGCGGTGAGATAGACATTATGGAGGAGGTCGGTGTGGTACCTAATGAGGTGTCGTCGAGTATTCATACGCAAGACTATAACCATACAAAGAATACTCAGAAAACTCATGCCATGACGATCTCAAAGGCAGAAGGAGAGTTCCATAAGTATGCCCTATTATGGACGGCTGATGAGATTATTACTTATGTAGATGACAAAGAACAACTGAGAGTGTCGAAAGCGAAATTGGGTAGTGGTCATGATCAGTGGCCTTTCCATTATGCCTTCTATCCCATCTTTAACCTCGCCTGGGGTGCTGACTGGGGTGGTATGAGTGGCGTCGACGAGAGTGTCCTCCCTGTCACCATGGAAA